>CAMOVW010000246.1 GCA_946627725.1 uncultured Clostridia bacterium | reverse complement strand
GCACTGTGATTCTCGCTATACGCTATACGCTCAATGCTCAACGCCAAACTGCAATCCGAAAGTTTTACGAACGGCTGTCACCCGAACGCCGCGGCGGCATACAATAAAACTGCGGACGATAACCGTACCGCAGTTCTTTGAAAGGAGGCCAGATATGGCTGAATATACATTTCCGTTAAACGGAGCTCTGCTGAACAAACAGACCGTGGTGCATGACTTCTCCGGCGCGAGGGCAGACGACTGCGGCTGCTGCCGGCCGATCTCGATCTGCTGCCCGAGCATGATCGTGGGCCCGCAGGGTCCCGAAGGCCCTGCCGGTCCCGAAGGTCCCGCCGGTCCCGAAGGCCCCGCCGGTCCCGAAGGTCCCGCCGGTCCCGAAGGCCCTGCCGGCCCCGAAGGCCCCGCCGGTCCCGAAGGTCCTGTCGGCCCCGAAGGTCCCGCCGGTCCCGAAGGCCCCGCCGGTCCGGAAGGCCCTGCCGGTCCCGAAGGTCCCGCCGGTCCGGAAGGCCCCGCCGGCCCCGAAGGTCCTGCCGGTCCGCAAGGCGAACCAGGTGTAACGCCCACCTTCACCATCGGCGACGTAACGGCCGGACCCGAGGCGGAGGTCACCATCACAGGTACCGCCCCGAACTATGTTCTGAACTTTGTTCTGCCTACCGATACTCCCGTGGAATAAAACCAAAACGCCGCCGTGTACGGATCTTTTTCCGGCACGGCGGCGAATTCAACTATTTCCACACTTCCCGTATCAGATCCATGCACAGGGAATAAATACCGTTGGATTCCGTACTCCGTTCTTCGCCGGTGGTGAGAACCGCCATGGCTTTTTTGGTTTCCGGATTGAACACGTATGCGGAATACATGCCGTAGGCGGAGCCGGTGTGCACATATACGGTTTCGCCGTCGATCACGTCCGTTTGGATCTGGCTGCCGTATGCCACGTCAAACCCGGAAAGGGACATGCGCGACGCGAGCATCTTTTCAACGGTTTCCGCCGACAGCACCTGCACGGAATCCACGTCGCAGCCATCGTGGATCAGCATACCGAGGATCTTTACGTAATCTTTGGCGGAGATGATCAGATTGCCCGCCGCAAGAGAGAGATCCCGCCCAAGCTCTTCCTCCCCTTCAAAGGAAGCGAGCTCCCGCACCGAAAGACCTCCCTCGCCGTAAAGTATGCCTACGTCGTAGGGATCCTCAAGCTCATTATAGATATAGGAAGCGTCGATCCCCAACGGTTCAAACAGGTATTCCTTTGCCAGCGAATTAAAGGACCGCCCCGTGGCCCGCTCCAGCAGGCACTCGATCAGATCGTAGCCGAAATTGGAGTATTCGTATTCCGTGCCCGGCTTTGCACGCAGATAATTCGACCGTTCCGTCAGCATACCGCTGTAATAGGTATAATCTCCGTCCGAAATCAGAGAGGCGGTATGGGTGAGCAGCATGGAAGGAGTGATCGCGATATCTTCGTATCTGGGGTTCCGGCAGGTTTCGCCGAAATAATCGGAGATATCGGCGTTTTCATCCACATAGCCCCGTTCGGCGGCAGCCATGAAGGCAGCCGCAGAAACAAGCTTCGACAGCGACGCCACCCGGTATTTTGTATCTTCCGTAAGCGGCAATCTGATCTTAACGTCTGCGTATCCATAGCAGAAGGTTTTGATATCGTTGCCGTCCAGCAGCGCAAGCTGCACCGCTTTGGCGCCGTAATCTTCGGAGATCTCGTTTATCCGCGCCCCTTCCGCATCGGAAAAGCCGCTGTAGGTATGCACCCCGGGAACGAATTCCGCTTCCTGTTCCGCGGCGTCTTCCGCCTGCCCGCCGGAGGATCCCGTTTTTTCCCGGCCGCAGCCCGCAAACAGAAGTTGTAAAAGAAGTGCGCATGCAGCGCATGCCGCGATGGTCCTTTTTGATATTTTCATCTCTTTCTACCGCCGTTGTTTTGATAGTTCAAGTATAAAAAGGCGACTTAAAATGAAAATTAATTCATACCTTAAATCCCGGGCGCTTTTCTTTTGAAAAATAGCACTTGAAAAACCGCGGCGCATATGCCATAATAGATGTATAATTATACAGTATTTACGATTCGGAGGAGATCCGCATGAAGCAAGAAGACAAACGTCTGCTGCGCCCCTGCGCCGTGGTTGCCGCGATACTGATCTGCGCGCTGCTGCTGAGCACGCTGCTGGTAACGGAACGCGGCGTATGCAGTGAAAACATCAGCTGGAAGCTCCATGCCAACGGTCGGCTCAAAGTAGAAGGCAGCGGCATGATACCGGATTACAACACAGAGGCGGACGATCCCTCTCCCTTTTACCGCCGCAGCGTTGTTAACGCGACGCTGGAAAACGGGATTGCATCCGTTGGGGCGGAAGCTTTTTACAAATGCCTGAATATGCGCAGCATTACCTTGCCGCAGAGCGTCCTCTCCATCGGCGACCTTGCGTTCTACGGCTGCGACAAGCTGAAAACGATCGATATCGACAAAAACAACCCCGCATACATATTTGAAAACGGATCGCTTATCACAGCGGACGGCTCCGAACTGCTGTTCCACTCCCCCAAGGCCTCCGGCAAAGAATATACCGTTCCGGAAACCGTAAACAAAATCGATGCACAGGCCTTTCACGGCTGCAAAACGCTGAAAAAGATCACGCTTTCGGCAGGGGTGAACGAGATCGGCGACGGCGCCTTTACCGGCTGCACAAAGCTTGCAGAGATCGCAGTGCCGGAGCGTTCCGCCTACGCCTTTGATAACGGCATGCTGTTCAACAGCGCCCAAACCGAGCTCATCTTCTGCGCCCCCGCCAACGGCAACGGGGACTTGTCTGTACCGGAGGGAGTAACCTCCATCCGCAGCGAGGCGTTTTCAGGCTGCAGAACGTTTACCGAGATCGCGCTGCCCGCCGGGCTGCAGACCGTGGGCGACAGGGCGTTTTCGGGCTGCAGCGGGCTTACAAAGATCACGCTGCCCGCAAGCCTGAACGAGATCGGCGACGGCGCCTTTACCGGCTGCACAAAGCTTACGGAGATCGTTCTGCCGGAAAACGGCAATTTTATCTTCGCAGACGGCGCTCTTACCGATAAGAGCGCAAACGCCCTTCTGTTTCTTGCCCCGGCCGCACAAAAAGACAGCTTCACCCTGCCGGAGAATATAACCGCCGTTGGCACAAGAGCTTTTTCGGGCTGCAGCAAGCTGAAATCCGTCACCCTGCCCGCGGGGCTGAAGGAGATCGGCGATCAGGCGTTTTACGGATGCTCAAACCTCGGGGATATCTATTTCAAAGGCTCCGAAGCGGCATGGAACGCCATCCCCGGCCACACGGAGGCGCTGGAAGATCTGAAAGACGTAACGGTACATTTTGAGTGATTCCGCCTACGCCTGATAAAAGCAACCGGAGCCCCGGGAGATTCGTCCGGGGCTCTTATTTCTTATAAATAATTTGACAAAGCGGCTCTTTTCCGTTATACTGAAAAAAGCTGAACGGAAAGAATGTGAAAGATATGAAACGAACCGCGGCGCTGCTCTTTACGCTGCTGCTTCTGCTTACCGCCTGTGCGCCTGCCGCAAGGCCCGCGGACGGAACCGCGTCCGTAACCGCAACCGACGCCGCCATACCCGAGACCACGGCCGCACCGCAGCCCATTGTGAGGCATCTGTTGGCGGCGGGGGATATTATGAGCCATATGCCGCAGGTGCAGGACGCTTACGTTGCCGAAACAGACAGCTACGACTACACCCACATGTTTGCGGACGCCGCCCCGCTGATCGGCGCGGCGGATTACGCGGTGGGCAATCTGGAAACGGTGCTGGGCGGCGGCCCCACCTACAGCGGCTACCCCAATTTTTCATCGCCGGACGCCCTTGCCGAAGCAGCGCGGGACGCGGGCTTCGATCTGCTTGCCACGGCAAATAACCATACCCGCGATCAGGGTATGGACGGCATCTTCCGCACGCTGGACGTGTTAGACCGCCTCGGGCTGAAGCACGTGGGCACCTACCGCACAAAACAGGAGCGCAGCGAAAATCACGGCGCCGTGGTGGCGGATCTGAACGGCATACGTATTGCGTTTTTGTGCTACACATACGGGCTGAACGGCTATTCGCTGCCCGAGGACCGGAAATTTGCCGTGAATATTTTCAATATCGATTACACCACCACGCTTGTGGATTTTGATTACGAGCTGGTTTCCGCCGATATGGCCGCCGCAAGGGCGCTGAACGCCGACCTGATTGCGGTGATCATGCACTGGGGCGTGGAATACACCAACACCCCCACAAGCTACCAGAAAGAAACCGCCGAATATCTGGTGGAGCAGGGCGCGGATATCATACTGGGGGGCCATCCCCATGTGCTGGAGCCTTACGAAACGCTCACCGTTACCGACGTGGACGGCAACGAAAAAAACGGCTTTGTGATCTATTCCATGGGCAACTTTATATCGAACCAGCAGTATGACCCCACCACCAAAACCACCCTTCTGCTGGATCTGGAGCTCACCAAAACGCCGGAGGGCGATACAAGCGTTACCGACGTAAGCTATACCCCGTTTTATATGCTGCACCGGGACGACCTTCCCGCGGGGCAGAGAAGGCGGCTGGTGAACATCCACAACGCCATCGCCGCATACGAAAACGGCGAGGATACGCCCGTTACCGCAGCCCTTTACGAGCGGCTGAAAACCGCGCTGGATCACTGCCATTCCGTTATGGGGGCAGAGGGAGATAAAAATAATAAGTGAGGAGATTTTATCATGGACCCTATCATGCACCGCGTTATTTTCCCCTTCGGGATCGCCCTTGTGCTGTTTGCGGCGCTTACCTTCCGGTTCAGGAAAAGGAAGCTTGAACGGTACTTTTTCGGTTTTCTCGCCCTGATCTGCCTTGTTATCACCGCTTTTTACATGAGGGATACCTCCGCGAAAAAAGTGCAGGTTACCGGCGTGCTGATACAGGAAGAGGAAGGGTTTTACAAAGAGCCCGGTTACCGCGACCTGCACTTCACCGTTACCGAAACCGGCGAGAAGATCTCAGTTTGCGTCAAGAAAAAAGAGGCGGAGCTGTTTGAGCCGAACAAGGAATATTCGCTCACCTACGCAAAAAACACCCGCATGCTGGTCAGCTGGTTCGACCCCAGCGCGCTGACGCAGGAATCCGCCACGCAGGAGAACACCACGCAGGAGAGCACCACGGACGAAAACGCCTCCACAATGTTCACCTTCAACCCCACCACACAGCCGGATACCACCGCAACAGAAACCGAATCTGCAAGCCGGTAGCTTCGCGGCGCGAAACCGATCGACAGACTCCCCCTCCCACAGTGAAATGCACCCCAAAAGTTAGACAATGTGGTATAATGTCTAACAGGGGGTGCAT
>CAMOVW010000245.1 GCA_946627725.1 uncultured Clostridia bacterium | reverse complement strand
GACGAGTTTTACGCCCGCACCGCGCAGAAGGTGTTTGTGAGCGCCACCCCCGGCGATTTCGAAAAACAGCGCGCCGCGCAGACCGTGGAGCAGGTGATCCGCCCCACCGGCCTGCTGGACCCCGAGATCGAGGTGCGCCCCGTGGAAGGGCAGATCGAAGACCTGATCTCAGAGATCAATATCCGCATCGCAAACAAAGAGCGGGTGCTGGTAACCACCCTTACAAAGAACATGGCGGAAAATCTGACCGATTACCTGCGTGATTTCGGCATAAAAGTGCGCTATATGCACCACGACGTGGATACCATGGAACGCATGGAGATCATACGCGATCTGCGGTTAGGGGAGTTTGACGTGCTTGTGGGCATCAACCTGCTGCGCGAGGGATTGGACCTGCCCGAGGTTTCTCTTGTTGTGATCCTCGATGCGGATAAAGAGGGCTTTTTGCGCAGCGAAACTTCGTTGATTCAAACCGTGGGCCGCGCCGCCCGAAACGCCGGCGGCAAGGTGATCATGTACGCCGATACCGTAACGCCAAGCATGGAGCGGGCCATCCGCGAAACCTACCGCCGCCGCGAAAAGCAGCAGGCCTATAACGAGGCCCACGGCATCGTGCCGAAAACCATCGTTAAGGATATCCGCGATATCATCGAGATCTCCGGCACGCACAAGGCCGCGCGGCTGGACGGCAGAAAGCTTTCAAAGAAAGAGAAGGAAGACCTGATTCTCCGCCTTACCAAAGAGATGAAGGCCGCCGCAAAGATCCTCGATTTTGAGAACGCGGCGTATATCAGAGATAAAATCAAAAAATTACAGGATGGAGAATAACCGTGGCAAATAAAACCATTCGCATTGTGGGGGCAAAGGAGCACAACCTGAAAAACGTGGATCTGGAGCTCCCCAGAGATAAAATGATCGTGTTCACAGGGCTTTCCGGCTCCGGCAAATCCACTCTCGCGTTCGATACCATCTACGCCGAGGGCCAGCGCCGTTATGTGGAATCCCTCTCCTCTTACGCCCGCCAGTTTTTAGGACAGATGGAAAAGCCCAACGTAGAGCTGATCGAGGGGCTTTCCCCCGCCATCAGCATCGATCAGAAAACCACCTCAAAAAACCCCCGTTCCACCGTGGGCACCGTTACCGAGATCTACGACTACCTGCGCCTTCTGTACGCCCGGGTGGGCGTTCCCCATTGCCCGGTGTGCGGCAAAGAGATCCGCGGCCAGAGCGTGGATCAGATGACGGATAAGATCATGGCCTTTGAAGAGGGCACAAAATTCATGATCATGGCCCCCGTGGTGCGCGCCCGCAAAGGCGAACACGTAAAAATACTGGAAAACGCCCGCAAATCCGGCTACGTCCGCGCCCGTATCGACGGCGAAATGAAAGATCTCGCCGAGCCCATCAAGCTGCAAAAAACGAATAAGCACACCATCGAGGTGGTGGTGGACCGCCTTGTAATGAAGCCGGGCATCGCCTCCCGCGTGGCGGATTCGCTTGAAAGCGCCCTTGCGCTGGGCGACGGTATCGTAAATATCAGCGTTATCGGCGGGCAGGAGATGCTGTTCTCTCAGAAATTTGCCTGTCCGGATCACGACGTCAGCTTCGGGGAGCTGAGCCCCCGCATGTTTTCCTTCAACAATCCCTTCGGCGCCTGCCCGAAATGCCTGGGCCTCGGCGTATATAAAAAGGTTGCGCCGGAGCTGATCCTGCCGGATAAGAACCAGAGCATCAATCAGGGCGCGGTGCACGGCTGCGGCTGGCAGAACGAGAAATACGGCAGCATCGCCCGTATGTACCTGCAGGGCGTGGCGGACCGCTACGGCTTTACCATGGATACGCCCGTAAAGGATATCCCTCCCGAGGGGATCAACGCCATCCTGTACGGCACCGGCGAAGAAAAGCTGAAGCTGCGCCGCAAACTGCCCACCGGCGAAACGAAATACGAAGCCCCCTTCGAGGGCATCGTAAATAATCTGGAACGGCGCTACCGCGAATCCAACTCCGAATGGGCGCGGTGGGAGATCGAGCTGTTTATGACGGACCACGTCTGCCCGGAATGCAGCGGCGCCCGTTTGAAAAAAGAGCTGCTTGCGGTCACCGTGGGCGGAAAGAATATATTTGAATTTACAGAGCTCTCCATTTCGGAGGAGATCTCGTTTCTTGAGGGGCTGAAGCTCGGCGAACGGGATGAATTTATCGCTCACGGCATTCTGAAAGAGATCACTGCCCGCCTGCGCTTTCTTGAGAGCGTGGGGCTGGATTACCTCACCCTCTCCCGTTCCTCCGGCACGCTCTCCGGCGGCGAGAGCCAGCGCATCCGCCTTGCCACGCAGATCGGCTCCGCGCTTACCGGCGTGCTTTACGTGCTGGATGAACCCAGCATCGGCCTGCACCAGCGGGATAACGATAAGCTGATCGGCACGCTGAAAAACCTGCGGGATCTCGGCAACACGCTGATCGTGGTGGAGCATGACGAGGATACCATGCGGGCCGCGGATTATATTGTGGATATCGGCCCCGGCGCCGGCGTCCACGGCGGCGAGATCGTTGCCGCCGGCACGCTGGAGGATATCAAAAAATGCCACCGTTCCATCACGGGGCAGTATCTTACCGGCGAAAAAAAGATCGAAGTGCCTGCATCTCGCCGTCCCGGCAACGGAAAGTATTTCAAAGTGCTGGGCGCGGCGGAAAACAACCTGAAGAACATCGACGTCAGCTTTCCGCTGGGCAAGTTCATCTGCGTTACGGGCGTTTCCGGCTCCGGAAAATCCTCGCTGATCAACGAAATCGTATACAAGCAGCTGGCCAACGAATTGAACGGCGCGAAAAAGTACCCCGGCAAATGCGCCGGGTTCGAGGGGATCGAAAATCTGGATAAGGTGATCGATATCGATCAGTCGCCCATCGGGCGTTCGCCCCGGTCCAACCCAGCCACCTATACGGGGCTGTTTACCGATATCCGCCGCCTGTTCTCCGAAACGGCGGACGCCAAAATGCGGGGCTATTCCATGGGGCGGTTTTCCTTCAACGTGTCCGGCGGCCGGTGCGAGGCCTGCCAGGGCGACGGTATCGTTAAGATCGAAATGCACTTTCTGGCGGACGTGTACGTGCCCTGCGAAGTGTGCCGCGGCGCAAGATACAACCGCGAAACGCTTGAGGTGCGCTATAAGGGCAAAAACATCAGCGACGTGCTGAATATGACCGTGGAAGAGGGGCTTAAATTCTTTGAGAATATGCCCGCCATCCGCCGCAAGCTGCAAACGCTGTTCGACGTGGGCCTTGGGTATATCCAGATCGGCCAGCCCTCCACACAGCTTTCCGGCGGCGAGGCCCAGCGGGTGAAGCTGGCCACGGAACTCTCGCGCAAGGCCAGCGGCAAAACACTGTATATTCTGGATGAACCCACCACCGGCCTGCACACGGCGGACGTGCATAAGCTGATCGACGTACTGCAGACGCTGGTGGAGGGCGGCAATACAGTGCTGGTGATCGAGCATAATCTGGACGTGATCAAATGCGCCGACCATATCATCGATCTGGGGCCGGAGGGCGGCAATCGGGGCGGTAAGATCGTAACCGAAGGCACGCCGGAAGAGGTAGCAAAAGTAAAAAAGAGCTACACCGGCCAATATCTGAAAAAAATACTGAAGGAATAATAGGAAGAGAAAATGCAAAACAACCTGATCAAAAACCAAACCTTTGACGAAGAGCGCGCGCTGTACAATCTGCGGGACGCCTCTGTGGAAAACTGCGTCTTTGCCGGCCCTGCGGACGGGGAATCCGTACTGAAAGAGGCAAGAAATATCCGCGTGGCGGACTGCGCCTTTTCGCTGCGTTATCCGCTGTGGCACGTAAACGGCTTTACGGTGGAAAACAGCAAAATGGATCAGCTTACCCGCGCCGCGCTGTGGTACTCCTTTCACGGCAAAATAGAAAACAGCACGCTGGGCGGTATCAAGGCGCTGCGGGAATGCGGCGACGTGGCGATCAAAGGCTGCAAGGTCGATTCGCCGGAATTCGGATGGAAATGCGCAGATATATCGGTGGAAAACAGCGAGATCACCGCGGAATATCTGTTTTTCGACAGCCGTAATATCACGCTGCGCGATATTACGATGCACGGCAAATACTCCTTCCAGTACGTGGACGGGCTCGTGATCGAGAATTCCGTGCTGGATACGAAGGACGCCTTCTGGCATTCAAAAAACGTGACTGTGAAAAACAGCGTGGTAAAAGGGGAGTATCTTGCATGGTTCTCAGAGGGGCTCACCCTGATCGATTGCGAGATCGAAGGCACCCAGCCGCTGTGCTACTGTAAAGATCTTACGCTTGTCAACTGCACCATGAAAAACTGCGATCTCAGCTTTGAGTATTCCGACGTGCAGGCGGACGTGCGCGGCCATATCGATTCGGTTAAAAATCCCCGTTCCGGCCGCATCACGGCGGACAGCGTCGGCGAGATCATCACCGGCGACGCGGTGATGGAATGCACGGGCGAAGTAAAAATCCGAGAATGCCATTGAAAAAAGCCGACGCCTGTGATAGAATAAGTTTATATCACAGCAAAGAGGGTAGAAAAATGAAAAAAGTATTATGTGTTCTTTTGTGCCTCCTGATGCTGCCTGCGGGCTTTATCGTAAACGCTGCCGAATCGAAAACCGGCACGCTCACCATGCTGGCCTATAACGTATCCGGCATTCCGCTGGTGGGCGATTTCCAGGGTACGACCTTCACCACCACAAAGCAGCGCGCCACGCTGATCGGCAGGCTGCTCAACTGTGCCGGGGCGGATTTCATCGGTACGGAAGAGGATTTCAACGGCCATAAATACCTCGCCGACGAGATGACGAATTACCCGTTCCGCTCCTATACCAGCGGCGGCCTTGCCCAGGGGCAGGGGCTGAACGTGTTTTCCACCCATAAGCTGTATAACGTGCAGCGGGTGAAATGGAACAGGGAATTCGGCTCCCTTTCCGGCTCTATGGACGCCATCTCCAACAAGGGCTTTATTTACGCGCTGATGGAGCTGGAGCCCGGCGTTTACGTGAACGTGATCAACGTGCATATGGACGCGGGCTACGACGTGCTCTCCATCAAAGCGAGAGCGGATAATTTCAGGCAGCTTGCCGCCTTTATCAACGACAACCTGAACGACGGCCGCGCCCTGATCGTGCAGGGCGATCTGAACTTTAAGTTAAAGCGCAAGCTGGCGGACGATCTCGTAAACAATCTGCTGGTTACCACCGGCCTTACGGACGTGTGGGCGGAGCTTTATAACAACGGCATTACGGACGTGAACGATCCGGCGTTTGATTTCAACGCCGAAGGGGACGATCTCGACCGCATCCTGTACCGCAGCGGCCGCGAAATGACCCTTACGCCGGGCTCAAAAATCAACC
>CAMOVW010000244.1 GCA_946627725.1 uncultured Clostridia bacterium | reverse complement strand
GCGAGAGAATGGTGGAGGGGAGCTTGTGCACCTCTGTGGTGGCAAGAATGAATTTGACGTGCGCGGGGGGCTCCTCCAGCGTTTTCAGAAGCGCGTTGAAGGCTTCTATGGTGAGCATATGCACTTCGTCGATGATATACACCCGGTAGGTGGCCTGCGCCGGCGTAAAGTTTGATTCGTCCCGCAGCAGGCGGATGTCGTCAATACCGCGGTTGGAGGCGGCGTCGATCTCAACGATATCCAGCAGGGTGCCGTTGTCGATGCCCCGGCAGATCTCGCATTCGTTGCAGGGGTCGCCGTTTACGGGGTGCAGGCAGTTGATGGCTTTGGATAAAATTTTCGCGCAGGTGGTTTTGCCCGTCCCGCGCGAACCGGTAAACAGATATGCGTGGGCAAGGCGGTTCTCGCGCACCTCCGCAGAGAGCGTGCGCGTGATATGCGGCTGCCCCACCACGTCGCTGAACACCTGAGGCCGCCATTTGCGGTATAAAACGCGATACATAATCATCCTCCTGCCGTACAAAAACAGCTGCGCCGACGCGTTTTCGCCGGAATCGGCCATATAAAAAAATTTTGCCTCTGTCACACGGCGAACAGGCAGACTGTGTCGCACGGGCAGACCACTTAATGCTGCTCGGTTCCCCGCCTGACATGGTTCGCGGCGCTCCGCCGCACAGGACCCGCGCGCCGCATGACAGAAACAAAATTTTCTATTCAAAATACCCTGTTATTATACATGACTGTTTTAAGTTTGGCAAGGGGTTTTCGTAAAATTTTTTATGAATTATTAAAATCATTATAATATTACAGTTTGCCGCTGCACAAAATGACGGTTTTTGTGCAAATTCCGGCGTTGGTATTGACTTTTTATCGCCGGATATGATAATATAAGCCTAACATTGTCAACAAATCGGCGCTTTTTTGTTGGTAATCTATCGAATCAGATGGGAAGTGTGTGCAAATGAGAGAGGTCATCCCGTGGGAAAACGACGTTCTCACCGTCGGTCAGCTGCTGAAATACGCGGCCGAAAAATACGGGGATAAACCCGCGATCAAATATTCGCGCGGCAAAGAGATCGTACCCGCTTCTTATCAGCTGCTGTATGAAAACAGCCGCGCGGTCAGAGATTATTTGAATACGCTGTATGCCGACCGCTGCCATGTGGGCATAATCGGCAAAACGGATTATCGCTTTATCACCTCCATGAACGCCGTGTTTATGAGCGGAAAAGTATTGGTGCCCATGAGCCCGGAATACGATACCGATAAGCTCATCACCCTTTTGCGCGAAGCGGACGTGGAGATGCTTTTTTATGACCGCTTTCAGGAGAAGCGTCTGGATGAGATCAAAGCCGCCCTGCCGCAGATCCATACGTACGTAAATATGAGCGACGAGGCGCTGTACGAAGAGATTTTCGCTTCGCTCGATCCCGCGGCCCCGTATGCGGAAATGGCGGATCCGGACGATTACGCCATGATCCTTTACACCTCCGGCACCACAGGCAAATATAAGGGCGTAATGCTCTCTTCCCGGGCGCTGATCTCAAACGTGTGGTTTGAAGAGATGAGCTTCGAAGGGGAAAACGTTACCCTGAACGTGCTGCCCATGCACCACATCTTCTGCCTGTCCTGCGATTATCTGAAAAACGTTAAAGACGGCGTCACCATCTGCCTGAATATCGATCTGCACAATATTTACCGCAATCTGCTGTTGTTTGAGCCCACCGTGCTGCGCCTTGTGCCCATGATCATCGAATCCCTTGTGAATAAGGTGCACATCACGGCGGCGCGCCATCCGGAATACACCATGCGCGAGGCGGCGGAAAAGGTGTTCGGCAGAAGGCTGCGCAATATCATCGCCTCCGGCGCAACGCTCAGCCCCGGCCTTGCCCATGAGTTCGACGATATGGGCATCACCATCCGCCAGGGCTACGGTATGACGGAAACCGGCCCCCGCATCGCCGTGCCGGACGGCAACACCGTGTGCGAATCCGGCGGCAGGATCATCAGCATCTGCAGAGTGCGGCTTGAAAACGGCGAGATCCAGGTGAAAAGCCCTTCTCTGCTGATGGGATATTATAAAAACCCCGAAGAGACCCAGGCCGTGTTTACCAAAGACGGCTGGTTCAGAACCGGCGATATCGGCGAGATCACCGAGGATAACGAGCTGTTCATCCGCGGGCGCATCAAAAATCTGATCATCCTCTCCAACGGCGAAAACGTATCGCCCGAAGAGATCGAGAAAAAATATCTGGACGAACCCCTTGTAAAAGAGATCCTTGTTTACGCGGAAGAAAACGAGATCGCGGCGGAGATCTTCCCCGATCTGGAATACGCCGCCGCGCAGGGGATCGAAAACGTAGAAGAAACGGTTGCTTCGATCGTTTCCCGCGTCAATAAGGCGGGGGAGACCACACGGGAAATCAGCCGTTTACATATCAGAAACACCCCGTTCGCGCGTACTGCGTCGGGTAAAATTATACGAAAGCAGGAAAAAACAGCATGAGCACAAAAACTCTGGCAAACGGAAAAACGGTGGAAACGTATCCACTTACCCAGGCGCAGCGCTTTATGTTCTTCGTCTGGAAGCAGTTCAGCGCAAATTCTCCCTTCCTTTTCCTCGGCTCCGGTTATTACTGGAAAGACGATTTCCGCCCGGACCTCCTGAAAGAAGCGCTGGAAGAGGCCATCGCCCGCTGCGACGCCCTTCGCATCCGCTATACGATGGAAAACGTTAACGGCAACATGCAGGTGATGCAGTATCTTCTTGATACCGCCGAAACCGAAGTGGAAGACGTAGATCTGTCCGATATGCCTTACGAAGAGAGCTACGAAATCATCAAGGGCTGGACAAAAGAGGTGATCCCGATTTTCGATTGTCCCCTGAACACCGTGCGTATCGTGCGTCTGGCGGACGGCCTGAACGGTTTTTATCTGAAGCTGAACCATCTGTCTTTCGACGGCTATGCATTAAAAGCTTTTATTGTGGATACGATGGCGATCTATCTGCATAAAAAATGCGGCACGCCCTACCCGAAGCCCATGCGTTCTTATTACGACGCGATGATGGAAGAATTCAAGTATCTGGATTCCGACCAGCGCAAGGCGGACCGCGCTTACTGGATGCAGCATTTCTCCACCATGAGCGAGCCGATCTTCAACGATTACCTGATCGAGGGCAACCGTCTGAAAAAGGCCCGCGAAGAGCATCCCGACCAGCGCTTCATCTCCCTTTACGAAGGCGATCATCCCGAAACCAGAACGCTGACCTACGAGCTCTCAAAAGAAGACAGCGATCTGATCATGGATCTGTGCAAAGGGAAAAACCTTTCCGTTCCATGCGTACTCATGCTTGGTCTGCGCACTGCGCTTTCCGCTTTCAACGATAATCAGGAAGACGTTTCCTTTAAGTTTATGATCAACCGCCGCGGCTCGCTGCTTTCAAAAAAGGCTTACGGCAACCGCTGGCACTTCTATTCTCTGCGCACCATCATTCCCCCCGAGCTCACCTTCGAGCAGGCCGTAGCCGAGGTTGAGAAGGTGCAGAGCACCATATTCAAGCACTGCAATTTCGATACGCTTGAGATGTATCAGGTGAAGCACCTCGCCATGAAGCAGGGCGCCATCACCAACGCCGGTACCGCCAGCTACGATTCCATGACCTTCTCTTACCACGCGCCGCAGGAGGTTCCCTGCGAAAACGAAGCGGTAAAGGCCACCTGCATCGGCGTGTGGTATCCCACCGATTTCTCTGCGCAGAATCTGTATCTCACCATCAAGCACCGCGCCAACGACAACGGCTTTGAATTCATCTTCGATTACAGAATCAGCGAGAATTCGCTGGAGGATCTGAAGGTTCTCTATCCGAAGATCGTAAAGGCCATTATGGAGGGCGTGCGCAATCCGCAGATCACCATGGGTGAGATCCTTGATATCATCAAGCTGTAAAGGAGATTTTTTACATATGGAAACGATTATTGAAACCATTCTTGAATTTGTGGAGCCGGATTGCGAGATCACCCCGGATTCCGAGCTGCGCGCCGATTGCGGACTCAGTTCGTTCGACAGCGTCTGCCTGCTGGATTCTCTTTGCGAAAAATTCGGCAAAGAGGTTGACGAAACCGTGATCCGCGAGTGCTGTACCGTACAGGATCTGGCAAATCTTTTTATTGACTGATCTGTAAAAACAGCATATATAAACCACACCTGCGGAAAAACAAAAACGTTTTTCCGCTTTGGTGCAATATGAGAGGTATCTATGAAAGTATACGATGATTTCCCGATTTATTCCACAGTAAAGGATCTTGTGCTCGACGGCGCAGCCCGCGGCGGCAATAAGCGCGAGTTTATGTTTGAGGACGATAACGGCGAAGTGCAGGAGCGCTCTTTTTTTGAGACCCATGAAGATGAAATGCGATTGGGCTCTTATATCTATTCCAAAGGCGTTCGCCCGCCGATGAAGATCGCCATCCTGAGCGAAAACTCCTATATGTGGAATGTGATCTTCTATACCATTGCCGCAGGCGGCTTCGTGGTAGTGCCGATGGATATGCGTCTGGAAGCGCCCGAGATCGTCTCTCAGCTGGAAAACTGCGAGTGCGACGCGCTTTTCTTTTCGGAACAGAACAAAGAAAAAGCGGAAGCTGTGCGCGCTTCTTCCGGCTGCACGGTTAAGTATTTCTTCCCCATTGCGCAGATCGACGCCATGCTTGCCGAGGGCGAAACCCTGCGTAAGGATTACGAAGCGGCATACCTTTCTGCCGAAGTAGCTCCCGAAGATCTTTTCACCATCGTATACACCTCCGGTACCACCGGCAAAACCAAGGGCGTGATGCTCTCGAATAAGAACATTATGACGGATATGAACTCTTCCATGCGCGCCCTTACCGGCGGCCATGCGATCGCGTTCCTTCCGCTGAACCACACCTATTCGTGGGTTACGGGCCTGTTTGCCGGTCTTGCGCGCACGGAGTGGGGCTTTATCTGCACCAATCTGCGTCACATTTACAAGGATATCCAGAACTATCATCCGGTGCAGTTTGCGGCGGTTCCGCTGGTGGTGGAGCTGATCCATTCCCGCATCATTTCAAACGCGAAACGCAAGGGCAGCTATAACGATCTGATGAGCGGCATCGAAATGAGCAATAATTTTCTGCTGTGCGGTTTCGATTCCCGCCGCGAGTTCTTCAGCGAGATCCGCGATAACCTTGGCGGCGAGCTCGATTATATCCTCTGCGGCGGCGCGCATCTGAACCCCACCGTGGAAAAATTCATGAACGATATCGGCATTCCGATCATCACCGGCTACGGCCTTACCGAGTGCTCTCCCTGCGTTACCTGCTCACGCAGAGATTACTATAAGATCGGCAGCATGGGCTTGCCGCTGGAGTGCAACGAGGTCAGGATCCACGACCCGGATGAA
>CAMOVW010000243.1 GCA_946627725.1 uncultured Clostridia bacterium | reverse complement strand
ATCGGACATATCGCGGATCCGTCAGGATCCATATCGCTGTCGCGCCTCCGGCGCGACAAACTGCAATTTTTACTTCTTATAAATCAGCGCCATAATGCTGAGGGTGTTCTCGGCGCTGGTGTTTTCGATGGTGTGGTAATCGCCGGGCTCGATCAGGCAGATATCCCCGGGGCCGATCTTTACGGCGGGCTCGTCGTTCACCTGAAACAGCCCCTCGCCGGAGATGATGTAAAAGGGCTCCGTCTCCCCTACGTGCTGATGCTTGCCGATGGAAGAGAGGGGGTTGAGCACGATATTGGAAAACAGCCGCACGGTATCGGAATCCGCATCCTTGGGGATCACGTGGTACATCTCCGCGCTGCCCTTGCCGCCCCGCATCTGATCGCGGTGTTCATGGATCGTTTTGGTTACCATAAAAATAACTCCTTTGCATAAAGTATTTATCATTGCATTTATCATACCACAGCCGCGCTCCGTTTTCAATCTGTTTTTGATATTTACAAAGCGATACGAAAATGATATAATAAAACAAATGAAACATACAGAGGATGAGAATATGGAGCAAGTGGAAAAGTTTTTGAAAAAGCACAGGATCTGCCCGGTTTGCACGGTGAAAAAGCTGCTCGGCGGCACGCGCATCCGGTTTGCGGGCGCGCCGCTGGAAAACGGCGCCGCCCCCACGCCCCCCATGGGCTGGGCCAGCTGGAACCTGTTCGGCAGAAATATCAACGAAAATATCGTGGCGGAGATGGCGGACGCCATGCGGAAGCTGCATCTGAACGACCTGGGCTATACCTACGTAAACGTAGACGACTGCTGGATGAGCTCGGTGCGGGATAACGACGGCCGCTTGCAGGGGGATCTCTCCACCTTCCCCGGCGGCATGAAAGCGTTGGTGGAAAAGGTGAACGGCTGCGGCTTCAAAATGGGGCTTTACACCTCCAACGGGACCTTCACCTGCGAGGATCTGCCCTCCAGCCAGTATCACGAAGAGACGGACGCCGCCACCTTTGCCGAATGGGGCGTGGAATACTTCAAATACGATTTCTGCCATAACGAGCCCATCCCCACCGCCGCGCCGGAGGTAAGAGGGATCTCGCTGGCCAGACCCGGCGAAACGGAATTCGCCTTTTACGGGGCTGCCGCCGCCGAGCTGCGGGGCGGGGCCGTGATCCTGCACGATACCGATCTCTCCGGCGACGGGGCATACGCGGGCGGGCTGGACGCCGCCGGGGGCAGCATTGTGTTCTACGGCGTAAACGCCCCCGAAGCAGGCGAATACACCCTTACCCTGCAGGTGCGCAAAAACGGCAAATTTGAAAAATACGCCGAGATCCTTGTAAACGGCGAAATCGCCTACCCGGTGCGGGTCCCCTGTTCCCGCGGCAAGAGCAGCGACGGCCGCGTGCAGACCGTAGTAAAGCTGGAGCAGGGCAACAACAATATTCTGATCCACAACCCCGTGGGCTCCCGCATGGATTCCGCCGCTAAGCAGTACCGCAATATGGGGCTGCTGCTGAAGGCCGCCGCCGAGGCGCAGGCGGAAAAAGAGGGCAGAGCCGTGAAGCCCATCTGTTATTCCATCTGCGAGTGGGGCGTGAACCGCCCGTGGAAATGGGGCACGGCTGCAGGCAACCTGTGGCGCACCACGCCGGATATCCGCCCCACGTGGGCGTCGATCCTCGGCATTTACGAATGGAACGTGCGGCTTTATCAATACGCCTCCCCCGGCCATTATAACGATCCCGATATGCTTGAGGTGGGCAACGGCAGCTTAACGCCGGAGGAAAACCGCGCCCACTTCTCCCTTTGGTGCATGATGGCCGCGCCGCTGATTCTGGGCAACGATCTCAGAGCCTGGCTGACCCCGGAGGGCCGCCCCGATAAAAACAACGAGAATCTGCGCACGGTAACCAACCGCTTTGCCATCGGCATCAATCAGGATCCCCTCTGCAAGCAGTGCAAGCGGGTAAAATCCGGCACGATGGACGTGCTCGTAAAACCGCTGGAAAACCGTGAGCTGGCGGTGTGCATCTTCAACAAAAGCGCAAAGGCGAAGAGCGGCGGCGCAAGCCTGAAGGAACTGATAAAGGACGAATACGTCACCCTGCCCGAGGCCCCCCGCTATACCGTAACGGATATCTGGAACAATACCACTTTTGTTACACAAAACGAGATCGGCGGCGAAGTGCCGGGCCACGGCGTGCTGCTGTACAGAATAAAGGCGATGAGTTAAAATGAGAGAAACGATACTGAAAAGAAATACGCCCGCCCTGCAGTGGGACGACGGCTCCCCCATCGGCGGGGGCAGCTTCGGCGCCATGCTGTTCGGCGGAACGCAAACGGAAAAAATCTATCTGAACGAAGAAACGGTGTGGTCGAGCAAGGATATGGGCGCGCCGGATCCGGAATTCAAAAACAAAATCGAACGCCTGCGGCGGATGTACCTTGCCGGGGAACACTATATCGACGACGAGGCGAAGCGCCTGCTGGGGGATTCCATGAAGTGCGTATGCTCTTATGAGACCGCCGGTACGGTGGAGATCGCCCTGCCGGGGCAGGAAGAGGCTGCGGATTACGTCCGCGCGCTGGATCTGGAGAACGGCGTGTTCAACGCCTCGTTCCGCAAAGGCGGGCTGCGGGTGAAAGAGCAGGCTTTCTGCTCTTATCCCTATGAGGTTACGGCGGTTCGGTACCGGTTTTCGGAACCGGCGAGCCTCAGCGCGGTTTACCGCAGAGAATATGCCGACGCCCCGCGCTGGCAAGACGGCGTTTTGCGGGTTTCGGCCCGCACCGCCCACGGAGAACACCCGTTTTGCGTGGGCATAAAACCGGTAACGGACGGCGGCATCAGCTTTGCGGACGGCGTATTGCGAATAACGAAGGCCAAAGAGGCCGTATTCTATATCGCCGTTACCACCCGCTTCAACCACGGGCCGGAATATGAACAGACCCTTGCGGATATCCTTGAAGAGGCGGACGATTACGAACATATTTACGAGAACCATACCGCCGATTTCGCAGACCTGTTTCATAGCAGTTCCCTTACGCTGGAGGGGGACAAGGCGCTCTCCGATCTGCCGGTGGACCGGCGGCTGGAACGGCTGCGGGAGGACGACGCCGCGCAGGACCCGGGGCTGTACGCGCTGTATTTCAACTTCGGCAAATATCTGCTGATCTCCTCTTCCCGCGACGGCTCTCTGCCCGCAAACCTGCAGGGCGTATGGGCGGAAAAGCTGGAAAACCCGTGGAACGCGGATTACCACACCAATATCAACCTGCAGATGAACTACTGGCCCGCGGAACCGCTGGGGCTGGGCGAATGCCATACGGCGCTGTTCCGCTATATGAACGAGGTGCTTCTAGAAAGCGGCCGCAAAACCGCCGCGCAGCTCTACGGCTGCCGGGGCACGGTGACACACCACCTTTCGGATCTTTACGGCTATACCGGCCCGGCGGACGGCCTCTGGGGCCTGTGGCAGCTGGGCGGCGCGTGGCTTTCCACCCACATGTGGCAGCATTATCTGTTTACGGAGGATGCGGATTTTCTGCGGGACGAGGCCTACGAGTATATGAAGGCCTGCGCAATGTTCTTTATCGATTCCATGTTCCCGGATGAAACCGGAACGCTGCTCTCAGGCCCCTCCATGAGCCCGGAGAACGAGTTTTATATCGATACGCCCGCGGGCAGAAAAGAGGGGTATCTCTGCTTCTCCCCCACCATGGACGTGGAGATCATCACCGAAACGCTGCAGAATTACGTTGCGGCGGAAAACATTCTGAACGTTGACCCCGAAACAAAAAAAGAAGCGCTCAGCGCGCTTTCTCATATGCCGAAGCTGAAGGTGGGCAAAAACGGGACCCTGTGCGAATGGCCCGAGGATTACGACGAGCCCGAGCCCGGCCACCGGCACATCTCTCACGCCTACGGCCTGTACCCCGGCAGTATGATCACGCCGGAAACGCCGGAGCTGTTTGACGCCATACGAAACACCCTCACCCGCCGGCTGCAGAACGGCGGCGGCCACACGGGCTGGAGCAGGGCGTGGCTGATCAACCTCTACGCCCGGCTGGGGGACGGGGCCGAAGCCTATAAGCACATGCGCATGCTGCTCACCCATTCCACTAAGCCGAACCTGCTGGATAACCACCCGCCGTTTCAGATCGACGGCAACTTCGGTGGTACGGCAGGCATCGCAGAAACCCTGCTGCAGAGCCATACCGGCGTGATCGCCCTGCTGCCCGCCGTAAACGAAACGATTTCCGGCAGCTTTACGGGGCTGCGCGCCCGGGGCAACATCGCGGTGGACGCCGTTTTCAAAAACGGCAGAGCCCTGGGCGTGGCGTTTACGGCGCAGCGCCGCAGAAGCGTTAAGGTGAACGTACCCGGCGCGGTGAAGCTGACCTGCGGCGACAAAGAATATCTGCCGAACAACGGCGTGTTCACGCTGCAGATATCAGACCGCCGCAAGGCGTTTGCCTGCGTTTATTAAGGCTGTTCCCGCCCGGTGGGCTGCGCCGGCTTCTGCGGCTCCCCCGCGGCGGGTTCTTTTTCTTCTTCCGGAGGGTTCTGCGCTTCCCGGTTCTGCCTGCGCAGCTTTTTGAGCTCTTCAAGATAACCGGCGGTAATGATACCGGAGGGCAGCGCCACCACGGCGATGCCGAACAGGGATGAGAGCATCGTGATCAGCCGCCCTACGGTGGTAACGGGATAGATATCGCCGTAGCCCACGGTGGTAAGCGACACCGTAGCCCAGTAAACCGCGTCGAAATAGGTTTTGAAGGAATCCGGCTCCACGTTGATGATCACCAGGGCGGATACAAGGATATACGCCACCGCAAGGGTGCACACTGCCAAAAGCGCCTCTTTGCTCTGCTTCATCACCCGCGCTATGATCTGCAGGCTTCTGGAATAGCGGGCGGCCTTGAAGATACGAAGCACCCGCAGCGCGCGTACCATGCGCATCACCCGAAGCACTCTGAAGCTGTTGTTCACCGCGGAAACGGATGGCAGAATGGAAATCAGATCGATGATCGCCATCGGTGAGAACGGGTACCGCAGAAAAGACAGCGCCGAACGTTTTCCGTATTTGAGATCCGCCGTGACCCATCTGAGGATATAATCGAGGATGAAGATCGCAACGCAGATCTTATCCGTTACCTTAAACGCCGGCGGCTCCTCTTTGAACGCCAGCGGGATCAGGCTGACCACGATCACAGCCATCATAAAAAAATCATATGCGGTGGAAAACTTTGTTTCGCTGTTTGCGGAATCTATGATATTGTATATTTTTGCTCTCATATATGAAACCCCGGTAAAACGATTCTGTGTTTATGATACCAAACAAAAAAAGCAAAGTCAAGCGGACGAAACAGAGGGAAGACAAATTATAATTTGACGAGAAGCATTGAGCGTTGAGCATTGAGCCAGCTGCAAAAGTTGGG
>CAMOVW010000242.1 GCA_946627725.1 uncultured Clostridia bacterium | reverse complement strand
CGAACGGCGAACGGCGAACGGCTGTCGCGCCTGCAGCGCGACAAACCGCAATCCCCCGCTCAGTCCACATTCACGCCTTTTTCGAATGCGGCGCGGCCGAGGAAGAAGAGGCCGGCTGCAGCGGCGGCGTATCCGGCGGAGGCAACCGCAAGCACTTTTGTTACCACGGCGCCCATTGCATCGGGTGTAAACTGCATGGCGTTATCGCGGAACACCGCGCCGAGATCCGGGATGAAAACGCCGCATATCAGCAGCAGAACCAACAGAATAATCTGCACGGCGCAATAGATCAAAAAACTGAACAGCACCGAATATGCGGCCTTCCCCTTGTTTCTGCGGTAGCCCAGCACATAGCCCAGATACGCCGCAAATAAAAGGGTGACGCCCTCAAGCACAAAGGTAACGCACATCAGCACGACCGCGCAGGTCTGCGATTTCAGAGATTCCTTCAGCATATCCCACATGCCGCTGCCGCCGATCAGCACGCTCAGCGCGATCCCCAGCAGGGCAAGCGCCATCACCAGCGCGCCGCCCAGCGCCTTTGCGCCGAACACGGTTTTGCGGGATACCGGCAGCGTATGGGTGAAATAACTCTGATCTTTATACAGCGTGTTCACGAACCGGGCCATGGTGCGCAGAAAGGCGTTCAGAAACAGCGAGATACAGCCCGCGATCAGAAGGCTCACGGCGATCTTATCCATAACCAGCCAGAACACGGCGCTGTTGCCCTCGTTATACACACGGTGCATGATCAGCGCAAAGCAGCCGAGCGCACAAGCAGCCAGCGTATACCACGCCACCACTTTTTCGATCCATACAAAATCATATCTCAACAGTTTTTTCAGCATCTGAACATCCTCCTGAACACCTGATCCACACTGCAGCCCTCCCGGTCGCGGAGCGCGTCCGCCGCTTCGGAGAGTACCACTTTGCCCTTATCGATAAACAGAACGTCGTCCAGCACCCGCTCGATATCCGCGATCAGATGGGTACTGAGCAGCACGCTTGCGCCCTCGCAGAAATTATTGAGGATCGTATCCAGAATATGGTCCCGGGTGGCGGGATCCACGCCGCCGAGGGGTTCATCCAGAATATACAGCTTTGCGTCCCGGCTCAGCACCAGCGTCAATTGAAGCTTTTCCAGCATGCCTTTGCTCATTTTGGACAGGTTAGCGCCGGCGCTGAGATCCAGATCCGCAAGCAGCGCACGGGCCTTTTCTTCATTGAAATCCGAATAAAAATCCCGGAACAGCCGCAGCGTTTTTTCCACCGTCATCGAGCGGTCCAGATAGGTGCGCTCCGGCAGATAAGAGATATGGGCCTTGGAGTTCACCCCGATGGGCTTCCCCTCAAACAGCAATTCCCCCGCGCTGGGGGTCAACAGATCGTTGATCAGCTTGATCAGCGTTGTTTTGCCCGCGCCGTTTTTGCCCAGCAGGCCTACGATGCGGCCGGGCTCCAGCTGAAAGCTGACGTCTTGCAGGGCAAAAAAGCCCTCAAAGCATTTTGTTACGTTTTTGCATTCTAAAAGCGCCATTCCATTTCACCTCCGATTTTTTGCAGACAGGCCATCACCTGTGGGGGCGTAAGCCCCAGTTTTTCCATCTCTTCCAGAAAAGCGCGGGCCTTGAGCTCCGCCAGCGCAGATTTCTGCGCCGAGATCAGCTCCGGGCTTTGCGATACGAATTTGCCGTTGGTGCGTTCGGTATAAATCAGCCCCTCCGCTTCCAGCTGGGCCAGCGCCCGCTGCATGGTGTTGGGGTTCACCTTCGCCTGCATGGCCAGCTCCCGCACGCTGGGCAGCCGCGCCCCGGGGCCGAATTCCCCGCTCACGATCGCCCTCCGCAGCGCTTCCACCAGCTGCACGTAAATGGGCCGATCGTTATCGAATAAAAAATCCATACTGCGGCTTTTCACCTCCGTTGTATTAATCAACTAATACAATGATACAACAAGTCGGCGGCTTTGTCAATACCCTGTTTTGCATTTTCCCGCAAATTGCGGTTATTTGTACTGTTGAAGGAATCGTAATTCACGCCAGCAATACTTCTTGACACCTTTTTTTTCTTATGCTACCATATTTTCAGAATACACATTGTAAGGAGAATATGTATGGCACAGCTGAAAATGTATTATCTGCCTTCCACGCCGCTCAGATGGGCGCCGCTGCCGGAGGGGTATTCTTATTCGCATTACGATCCCGAAACCGACCTGCACAAATGGTGCGACTGCCTGCGAAACGGCGGGCTGATCGGCGACAGAACGGACGAGGAGATGTTCCGGGATGAGATCGTGAATTTTAAGGTGATCGACCCCGCAAACGATATCCTGTTTCTGGATCATAACGGCGAGCATATCGGCACCGCCACGGCGTTCGTTTACCCCGATACCAACATGGGCGATATGCATCAGGTGGGCATCCGCGAAGATTACCGCGGCAAAGGGCTTGCGAAGTATCTGAGCCAAATCGTGATCAGAACCCTGCTGGAGCGGAAGGTGAAATTCATTGCCCTTACCACCGGCGAGGGCCGCCCCGCCGCGGTGCTGAGTTATCTGAAGGCCGGTTTTCAGCCGGTGGAATACGATTACCGCATGCAAACCCGCTGGGAAGCCTTTATGCGCAAATACGACATCGAAAGCCTTGATATGCTCTACGACGATGGCTCGCCCTATAAAACCATTTACAAAGATAAAACCGAACCCCGGGTGCGCTTCGGCGTACTGGGCGCGGGGCGGGGCCTTTCCATTATGCGCTACTGCGATATCAGCGACAACGCCGAGCTGACCGCGGTGTGCGATATGGACGAACGCTGCCTTGCGGAGGTACGCTCGCAGTACGGCGACAGAATAACCTATTATACGGATTTCGACGCGTTTCTGCGGCACGATATGGATCTTGTTGTGCTGGCGAACTACGCCAACCAGCACGCGCCCTTCGCCGTAAAAGCGCTGAACGCCGGTAAAAACGTGCTGAGCGAACTGCTGCCGGTACAGAACATGGCGGAGGCCGTTGCGCTGGTGGAGGCCGTGGAACAGAGCGGCAAACAATACATCTACGGCGAAAACTGCTGCTATATGCCCGCCCCGAAAAAAATGCGCAAGCTGTTCAAAGAGGGGCGCATGGGGGCGTTTCAATACGGCGAGGGCGAATACCTGCACAACTGCGAAAACGACTGGTACCGCCACTGCCACTCCGACGAAGCCCACTGGCGCAATAATATGAGCGCGTTTTATTACTGCACCCATTCGCTGGGGCCGCTGATCCGCATTGCGGGGCTGCGCCCGGTGCGGGTGACCGGCTTTGAGGCGCCCTTTAACCGGAAGATGTACCGCATGGGCGCAAAGGCAGGCCCCTTCGGCGTGGAGATGGTTACGCTGGAAAACGGCGCGATACTGAAAAGCCTGCACGGCGTGGGCAGCGTGAAATACAGCCTGTGGTTCAGCGTACAGGGGGATATGGGCGTGCTGGAGAGCCAACGGAACATCGCAGGCGACGAAGGCGTGCAAACCCTTCTGATGCAGGGCGACCGGGTGGAAGGCAGCGACGACGGTCTTTGGACGGATACGGACCTGACGGACGGCCTCACAGAAGAAGCCAAGGATTTTGACCACGGCGGCGGCGATTACTACCTGCTGTATAACGCCTGCGAGGCCGTAAAGGGCAACAAACAGGCGGATATCATAGACGTTTACGAGGCGCTGGATATGTTCCTGCCCGGCCTGTTCGCCTATTATTCGGTGCTGGACGGCGGCAAGCCGCAGGAAATACCGGATCTGCGCGACCCCGCCCAACGGGACAAATGGCGCAACGACACCCGCTGCACCGACCCTGCCGCCGCAGGGGATCAGCTGATACCCAGCTATTCCAAGGGCAACCCCGCCATCCCGCAGGAGATCTACGACAGCATGAAGAAAAAGCTGGACGCGTTCTACGCGGAACAGCAAAAGAAAACAACATGAAAAACACACCGATGAAGCTCGGCTTCAACACCTTTGACGCCGCCGTGCTGCATAATGAAGCGCAGTTTACCGTGCCGATGGGCCTCGGCGCGGATTTTGTGTTCTGCCATACGGACCCCACCGAAACCGCGGAACTGCGCGGCGCGGCGAAAGCGGAACGGCTGGCGGAGATATTCCGCGCCCACGGCGTCGATTTTATCGCGAATTTCGAGTTCCAGAACAACATACGCGGTTTTGCGGACGAAACGGGGCACGAATGGTGCCGCTGCCCGGACGGCGCACACCGGCTGAACCCCAACCCCTCCTTTATAAAGGCGCTGGGCAAGGCGGGCAACCTGCTGGGCGTGTGCTACGACGAATTCGATTACTGCGTTTCCACCGGAAACCTCTCTATGTGGCTGAGCGATAAAAGCAGCTTCGGCGCGCCATGCTTTCCGCTGCTGAAAACAAAAGACGCCCTTGCGCAGGGGCGGGCGGTGGAAGAAACGCTGAAAGCATACGTAATGCGCGTTAAAGAGATGGGCGCGCCGGTTTTCGCCGGGGAGCACGTTTTTCCGATTTTGTACCACACCTTCGCCCGGTGCGGCATGATACCGAACTTTAAGGCGATGAAAGAAAACCCCACCGTGCTGCAGTTTGCCGCGGCGGCGGGGGCGGCGCTGGAATACGGTACGCCGCTGTGGAGCTGTGTGGATCTGTGGCACAGGCAGACCTTTCCGGGCCACAGCCCGGAAGAGCTCTATCACAATCTGCTGTTCTGCTATCTTGCGGGGGTGGATCTCGCTTACGTAGAGAGCACACCCGTACTGGTGAAGGACGGCGTCCTCTCGCCCCACGGGCAGGCCTACGCCGATTTTATGCGGGAATACCGCGGCAGAGCCCGCCCGTATCACGCGGCGGACTACCGGCCGGAGATCGGCGTGATCAAAGACGACGACACCTGGTGGGGGCAGAACGCCTTCTGGTACCGTGGCCTGTACGGAAACCTGCGCCTGCCGCCGAACCAATACAACAAAGAATGGCTGCGCGTTATTGATCTGCTCACCTTCGGCATGAGCGGCAAACAGAGCTTCAACCTGAACCGCATCGATCATACGCTGCTGAAAAAGCACCGCTCGTTTCTGCCGATGAACGGTCTTGCGATATTTGACGCCTACGTGAAAGAAGAAACGCTCGCCTCATTGAAGCTGGCGTTTCTGTGCGGCAATTATATCAGCCCCGGAACCCTGCGCGCCGTGGGAGCGTTGGTACGAAGAAACGGCCTTACCGCCGTATGCCCGCCCCGGTTTCTGCCCGCGCCGATCTCCATAATGAAAAATCACGCCTACGCCGAGATCCGGGACGGCAAGGGAACGTGGATCGTCTCCGAAGATCCCTCCGACCCGCGTGTCAGAAAGCGCATCCGCCCCTTTATGGGCGAACCGGACGAGATCCGCCTGCCGTTTGCGGACCGTGCTCTAAGGATGAAAATCGGAAAAGACGGGAACACGGTTTGGGAATGAAATTGCGAATTAAATTATAATTTGTCGCTCGATGCGACAAATTATAAAGTGAAATTTTTTTGCTG
>CAMOVW010000241.1 GCA_946627725.1 uncultured Clostridia bacterium | reverse complement strand
GCGTAGAGATCCGCTTCTGCGAATGCAATAACAGCCACTATGAAACCCGCATCGTTCCCGCCCCCGGCCATGATTGGGGCGAGTGGACCACGGTGACCGAGGCCACGCTTGAGGCAAACGGCCTTGATAAACGCGTATGCGCCCGCTGCGACGAAGAAGAGACCCGCGAAACCTATTGGGACGCCGAAGCCACCAGAAGAGTACAGTTTGTGGTATCCGGCAGCATGCACTACGTGCTGCACGCGGACGACTCTGACTACAGCATCTACCGCGATAACACCCCGGCCGTTCTGTGGTATCCCAACCGTCCGCTCACCTTCAGCGTGGTGCTGCATTCCACATGGAAGGGCGACTGCATCGTAAGCGCCAACGGCAAAGAACTGAAACCCGACGCCAACGGCGTTTACACCCTGCCCGGCGGCACGGACTTCGTGATCGTCAACTGCGATCCCGTAGGCGCCACTGTTACCGGCAGCGACGGCGAGACCCATTCCGGAACCTGCCCCTTCTGCGGCAAGATCCATCCCTCCAGCTTCTGGGGCCGCATCGTCGCCCTCGTGCACACCATCTTCTACTTCTTCAAGAACCTGTTCAAGAAGTAATCACATGATACAGGGGACGGTTCTCTGTATCAACGATAAGTGATTGTTTGCACAAAGATAATGTTGCGATACAGAGAACCGTCCCCTATATCGCCCCTCCCCATAACAGCAAGGAGCGCGCCCACCGGCGCGCTCCTGTATTCTTAGTTATAGATATGGTGGACTGTTCTCCGAATCACGTAGGCGTGGCTACGTAAACCGCGAAAAGAACTATTGATACAGAGAACCGTCCCCTGTATCAGGTTTCGCTGCACATGCGTTGAAGTTTACCTACGGAAAGCCCTGTAAGCCGGTTGAGCTGGCGGTATGAGGCGCCTTTTTTATGTGCGGCGATCATTGCGGTTTTTTGTGATTCAACCGGCAATCTCTGAAAATCAGACGCGTTCGTTGTACCGCATAAACGGAAGATGAGCTTTTCGGTGGCTTCGTCTGTTAATCCAAAGCTCGGTGCGCTGATCTCCATACAGGGTTTGGATACCGGCGACTTGTGAAAATCGATAAACTTTTCCGCCCCGAACGTTTGCAGTGGGTATGCGGTATCCGTGATACAGGGGACGGTTCTCTGTATCAATGAGCTATCTCCGGTGTTTTTGTCAGTTTTGTTTTGATACAGAGAACCGTCCCCTGTATCAAAGAGGTAATCGCCGAAACTGCTGTAGGTATAATTCAAATCAGGGGATAACCCGCCGCGCGGGGGATTGTAATGGATATAGCAAATAACGGTCAACAGATATTCCTCATCCTCTACCGGTTCGCTTTTGAACCGATCCTGAAACAAATGCCCCGTGCGTTGGTATTTTTTATTAAACCAATAAACGTATTTACCGCCGATGCGTTTGAATATATGCTCCAGCGGCAGTGATCCAACCTTGATCAACAAATGAACGTGGTTGTCCATCAGAGCATAGGCGTAAATCGAAAAATCACAGAGCTCCTTCATTTCCCGCAAGATGAACAGAAATTTCTGTTTATCCTCATCGTCTTCAAAAATATTCTGCCGGTTGATGCCGCGCAAGATCACATGATAAATTCCCGTGTTGCTGTTTTCTCTTGCCGTTCTGGGCATGATCATCACCTCAAAATCAGTATAAGGTATGCAGAGCCGTTTGTCAAGAAAAAATTGATACAGGGGACGGTTCTCTGTATCACGGAGAGGTGGCAACGTAGTTCGTGAAAAAAAACGCTGATACAGAGAACCTTCTTCAGTATTAAATATCGGCCGTCAGATCTCAGCGATCACAGAAAAGGGCAACGGTGCTGAGAAATAAAGGTAGGGGAGGGAAGCGGGCTGACTGATACAGGGGACGGTTCTCTGTATCACGGGGAGATGGCTGCGTAGATCGTGAAAGAAAACGTTGATACAGAGAACCGTCCCCTGTATCACGGGAGATTGTTGCGGAAATTTTGCACAAAAGTAAAATAAAAATTTTTATGGTAGAATTTCAAATTTTTATATTGAATTCGGTTTTGAAATTTGTTATATTGTATTGTGAAATAATGGCGTATTGTGTATAAGTGCGTCCAAACGCAGGGGATGGCAAAGCTGCCGCAAGTACGGGGTCAGACGGAAAACGGCAGGGGAGCGCCGACGCGGGCGAGCGCCTTCACAAATACGCGGAATCAATCGTGATACGGGTTGATACAGGGGACGGTTCTCTGTATCAGCAGACGGATCCTCTGAATAATCAAAGCCTGATTTTGATACAGAGAACCGTCCCCTGTATCACGGATTTATCCGAAAGGAGAATGATACATGGAAAAAACCAAATCCACACATTACAGCGTACCGAAAAAGGCGCTCAGCTTTTTCCTTGCGTTCTTAATGGTTCTCACTGCGGGTGCGGTGGGGATTGTGCCGCTTAAGGGAATTATACCTATTGCAAATGCAATAACTTCACAAACAGCAGGAAATTATTATATTAGCTTTCAAATCCATGTAACAAATAAAGCTGACAAACAAGGTAATATTGAAACATCATGGGTTAAGGTTTCTTATAAACCGAATAATGGGCGTGGCTCTACTGTAACAGGAGATAATCGCGTTTATTATGATATGAAAGCAAATTGGACAACATGCGGTTTGAATTCTGAATCATGGACTACTTTTGGATTTAATGTTCCAGGTATTCCTATTAATGCTGAGTTTTACCATGATGCAGTATGGCAGGATAAAGTTCACTATACTCTTGAAGATATTTATGTATATGCGAATGGGACTCGAATCCATTGGAATGACTGCTCAATGAATATGCACAGTGGTGGTGTCGGTAACTCAGCTGATAGCGGAAATCGTGATGTCGGAGTTCCTGCCGCTGCGTATCCGCACTTGGATAATGTAGGTATTGATGGAGATTCACAAGTCAAAACAAACGGATCGACTACTTCAACCTACACTGTAACAAGTGCAAAAGATCAATATGGTGTAAATTGGGGTTTTAGTAGTGTTACATGGGCAAGCAGTAATACACAAACAACAATCAACAACAATGGTGTGGCAACTTTTGGTAATAATGGCGGTGTTGATTATAGCGTAAATTTGACACCTACATTAAAGCATGCTGATGGTGATGCAACAGATGACTATAAAACAGTAAGCGTTCTTGCTCGACATACACTGAATGTTGACTTGGATGGTGGAACGGGAGTTTCAACCCCTCAATATGGCTGGACAGGGGATTCCGTTGATTTGGGAACGCCCTCTAAAACTGGCTATACTTTCAATAAATGGGAAAAAACTTCTGGGTCTGGTACTCTTTCAGGCAATTCATATACTTTTGTTAATGAGGCGTCCGCTGGAGTAAAGGCAAAATGGACTTTAAATAATTATACCGTCAAGTTTGATGGCAACGGCGCTACCGGCGGTTCTACTGCTGATCAGGGCTTTACCTACGGTACTGCCCAGGATTTGCGTGCCAACGGTTTCACCCGTGCATATACCGTAACGTATAACCATAACTACACCGGCAGTACGAACACGTCGGCTACTGCGACCTATACCTTTAAGAACTGGATGGGCGCTTCCAATGCGATCGTGAATGAAACTGCTACTTACACCGGAACAGGTACAGATATTTCATCCGGATATAAAGATATAAAGCAGTGGACTGCTAGCCAGCCTTTTGCAGCCGGACAGAAATTCATTTTGGAGTTTGACGCAAAAGGTACCGGTAGCTTTATTAACTATTTCTATGGCGCAAGCGGTTATCTGCAGTGTTCCAACGCAACTTCCTCCGAAGGCGTTACAAGTTCCGGTTCTGACGGTAATATTACGCACACCCTGACCGATGAATTCAAGCATTATACTATCACATGGACGCTTGGCAGCACCGGCAATGGGGCTGTGAATAAATACGTTTTGTTCCGTATAATGAACGGCAACAATACGATTACATTTAAAAATGTAAAGTTTTATAAAGCGGAGCTTTCCTCCGGTAACGTGCGCACGTTCAGCAATCAGCAGAACGTAAACAATCTGACCGCCACTGCTAACGGTATTTACTGGATGGTGGCCGACTGGACGCCCGCTTCCGTGACCCTGCCTTCTCCCACCAGAACAGCGTATACCTTCGGCGGCTGGTATAAAGAAGCAGCCTGCTCCAATCTGATCGGTAACGGCGGTGCTTCCTATACGCCGAAGTATAATCTTACGATGTACGCGAAGTGGACGCCGGTTCAGTATACAATCACTTACGATACGGACGGCGGCAATACGATCGCAAATAAAACATACACGATCGAAAGCACGGATACGCTCCCCACGCCCACAAAGAACGGCTATACGTTTGCCGGATGGAAACCTACTACTTCAGTTGGCAGTTGGAGCACTACTTCCACATACAACGCCGGAACAAGCCTGACCGGTAAATACGGTACGGTTACTCTGAAGGCACAGTGGAATATCAATACCTATACTATCACCTATACGGACAGCGTAAGCAACGGTACAAGTGCGTCCGGAACTCTGAGCTACAAGACGACAGATACCTCCACCTTAAAAACGCCCACGAAGGATGGTTATACCTTTGTAAACTGGAAGGTAACAACTGCAGACGGGAGTTGGGCTGCGAACGCTACGTTTAATGGCGGCACTTCCGTGAACGGTAAATATGGTAACCCCACACTGCAGGCGCAGTGGACGGCCAACACCATCACGATCACGCTCAATAACCAGGGCGCGACGTCCGCAGGTTCCACCGCTGTTTATTATAAATATTATATAAATACATATTATAGTAAAAGCGGCGCTACCACTACGATCACAAAGATCACCGTTCCCACCAAGACCGGTTATATCTTTCAGGGTTATTACTCGGCCCAGAATGGCGGCGGCACGAAATATATCAATGCCGACGGCACCTTCGCAAACGATCTCTATAAGGCGTATTCTTCCAATAATACGCTCTATGCGTATTGGACGCCGATCAAGTACAATATCGCCTATAGCGGCAACGGCAGCACGGGCGGTACTGCTCCCACCATACAGAGCAATATCTCTTACGATACCGATGCCACCTTAAGCGCAAACTCCTTTACCCGCGCTTATGTGGTTACCTTTAACGCCAACGGCGGCACGGTAGCTCCCGCGCAGAGCACGGCAACTTATGTCTTTGCCGGTTGGAAATATAACGGCACCACCTATCAGCCCGGCGATACGGTAAGCAATCTTACCGCCACCAACGGCGCTACCGTGACCATGGAAGCGCAGTGGACTGAGAAGTCCGTTAACCTTCCCACCCCCACCCGCGACGGTTATACCTTCAAGGGCTGGCACGTAGGGTCGCTGAGCGGCACAAAGCTGACCGGCACCACCTATACGCCCACGGCAACCACCACCCTTGTTGCTGAGTGGGAAGCGAACACCTACACCGCCACCTTTAACGCTAACGGCGGCACGGTGACCCCCGCAACCAAGAACTATACCATTGCGCAGTCCCTC
>CAMOVW010000240.1 GCA_946627725.1 uncultured Clostridia bacterium | reverse complement strand
CGTCCCCTGTATCAATGCCGCCGCGTCGTTTGAAACACAGCGCCAAACTGCAATTATTCCTGCTGTTGATCCGAATCACCGCTTTTTCTTCTTTGCGGGCAATTCCGCCGCCATGGCGGGGATCAGGGCGGCGAGCAGGGCTTTATCGTCGATCTCCTCGATCAGCAGCATCTCCGTCGCGCCTTCGTAGGGCAGGGCGAGGGGCGCGTCCGGCAGCATCTCTCTTGCGGATTTTGTGGGCTTTACCAAAAGGCGGTCGTCGTAGATCCCGCCGAAGATTTTTCCCTGATAATACAGTATGTATTCGCCCATCATCGCTTTATACGTGATATCGCTTACGTCGGATAGCTGATCCAGTACAAATTCCAGATAATCTCTGCTTGTCGCCATGTTTATACCCCTCCAACGGTCTGCGCAAGTTTCAAAAACTTTGTATCGTTCATCTGTTCGTTTGTGATATAGCTGCCGTTATAAAACAGCGCGTAGGTTGTGATGGGCGTGGGGGCGTTCTGTGCGGCGGTTTTGCTGTCCAGCAGAATTGCTTTGAAGGGGATACCGTTCTCTTTTGCAGCCGCCGCAACAATGGGCACGTATTTCGCGTTGAAGGGGCACTGGTGCGTGTAGTAGAGCACATACCCCGCGTCGTCAATATGCGGATGCTTTGCGCAGGCCTTGAAGGCGGGCTGCTCCGCGTCCTTATCAAAGGGGAGATACCACAGCTGCACGCCGCAATCCGACGTATCGCACACAACAAAACCCTTGTATTTCAGATATTTCGGGTCCGCAAGAAACGGCTTTTTCTTCGCTGCGGAGAGAATGCACAGCCCCTTTTTGCCCTTCTGTTTACTGTCTTCGATACAGGCGTTCAGCAGATCATTGGAATAGCCGTGCCCCTTGAAGGAACCGGATACCCAAAGGCAATCGATGTACATATACCCGTCCGCCGCCAGCGGTACCCAGGCGTTTTCCGCAGGGATATATTCAATAAAGCACTTGCCCCGTTCGGTACTTTTCAGAAATACAAGGCCCTCGTCGAAACGCTCCGCAAGCCAGGCTTTTTTTGAGGATACCTGTACGTCCTTATTGTTGGATATGGCGCAGCAGATGTGCTCAGTGTCAAGATTCTCTTTTGTTACTCTTATGTATTCCATTCCGATGCTCCTTATTCTTTCGGTTTTTCGCCCCGCAGGATCATTATGACGCATTTATATTAACGCTCTTTCCGTATCTTTGTCAAGTCCCTTTGATCTGATCCCGAATGCTGCCGCGTGGAGAAACGCAATTGGGTTAAATATACAAAAAAATACAAATGATAACCGATCCGCATCACAGTATTGAATTCTTTCGCTGCCTGTGTTAAGATAAAAATACGATAAAAAAGAGAAGGATACAGGTATGGATCATATCAAGGTCAACGGCAGTTCGGTTCTTTTCACCCGCGCGGGAGAGTTGGTTCGGCTCACCCCATGCCATGAGAATGCGATCCGGTTTGAGGCGTTCCCCGATTGCCGGATCATAGACGAAAACTATACCCTTTTGCCCGGGCAGGCGCCCGCGGTAATCAAAGAATACGACCGGTACGTTACTATGACGGTGGGCCGCCTCTGCGTCCGGCTGGAGCAGAGCGGTAAAGTCATTTATTCCGTGGATGGAAATACCGTGCTGGAAGAGCAGCCGGAGCTTGCGTTCCACAGCGGTTTCCGTCATTATGATAACTGCGCTTCCGGCCTGTGGTCCGCCCGCGTTACGTTTAAGGGCAGAGAAGACGAGCATCTGTACGGGCTGGGCCACGAGGCCAGCGGCTGTTTTGATCTGAAGGGCTGCGCTTTCGATCTGCGGCATGTTAACGCAAAATGTACGGTTCCGTTTGTGTATTCGTCGCTCGGTTACGGCTTTTTGTGGAACAACCCCGCCGTAGGAAACGTGGAGCTGGCCCGCAACCGCACCCGCTGGAGCGTGGGCGCAACAAAAAAGGTGGATTACGTTGTGATCGGCGGTTCGCCGAAGGCGGTTAGCGCCGCATTGGCGGATCTTACCGGCCACGCCCCGGTCATGCCCCATTGGGCCACCGGCCTTTGGCAGAGCCGTCTGCGCTACGAAACACAGGAGGATCTTCTCGCCGTAGCCCGCAGATACCGGGATGAGGGCATCCCTCTGAGCGTGATCGTAGCCGATTATTTCCATTGGACGGAGCAGGGCGAGTATCGGTTCGACCCCGCCTATTGGCCTGACGTAAAGGCGATGACGGAGGAACTTCACGCCATGGGTACCCGGCTTGCGGTGTCCGTATGGCCCACGGTGAACGAACACAGTGAAAACTATTGGTATATGCAGAATCATAACCTGCTGATCCGTACCGCCCGCGGCTCTGATCGGGTGTTTGCGTTTTACGGCTGGCAGGCGGAGATCGACGCCACGAACCCCGAAACCCGCGCGTATGTATGGGGCAAGCTGAAAGAAAACTATATCGATAACGGCGTGGACGCTCTCTGGTTTGACGAAGCCGAGCCCGAGATCCATCCGGAGCAGTTCGATAACCTGCTTACGTATCGGGGCAGGGGAGACGAGGTGGGGCTGATTTACCCCTATTATTATTCGCAGCTTGCATACGACGGCTTCCGTTCCGTCGGCGTGGATGCGCCTGTCACCCTTACCCGCTGCGCCTACCTCGGTTCGCAGAAATTCGGCTCCCTTGTGTGGTCGGGGGATATCCCGTCCACTTTTGAGAGTCTTTCCGAACAGGTGAAGGCGGGGCTGAACATGTCCATGTGCGGCATACCGTGGTGGAATACGGACGTGGGCGGCTTCTGGGGCGCCGATATCCAATCGGAAGAATTTAAGGAATTGATCGTCCGTTGGTTTCAATACGGCGTTTTCTGCCCCGTATTGCGCCTTCACGGCAGCCGCGTCCGTCACGGCGAAAAGCTGCGGGACGTAAAAGAGCCTACCGGCGACCCCAATGAGCTCTGGAGCTTCGGCGAGCGTAATTTCAGTATCCTGAAAGACCTTGTGTTCCTGCGGGAGCGGCTTCGCCCGTATATCGAAAAGCACATGGCCGTCGCCGCAGATAAGGTCTATCCCGTTATGCGGCCCAGGTTCTTTGATTTTCCGGAGGATGAAACCTGCTATACCCTCGGCGAGCAGTACATGTTCGGCGACGATATTCTGTTCGCCCCCATCGTGAACCGCGGGCAAACGGAGAAAACGGTGTATCTTCCCCGCGGCGAATGGATCTTTGCCCGGGATAAGAAAACCTACCCCGCCGGCTTCCACAGGATCGCCGCCCAAATCGACGAGTTCATCGCCTTCGTGCGCCCCGGCGCGGAGGTGCTCGGCTGCTTTTAAGCGCCGTTGATCGAATCCGGCGACCCTCTCCCTTGCGACGCCTGAAATCGTCATTCACGATTTGTACCGATGGAGGCATAACGCGATACATATATAAAAAGAATAATCAGTTAAGCGGCATGGGTGAAACCATGCTGCTTTTCTGACGTGTACCCGAAAAAACGTCGCTTTCACGCTGAATACCCTGCGCCGCCCGCGAAATAACAAAAAAGCGAGCGTCCATTGCTCAAATCGGTAATGAACACTCGAAATGGTGCGAATATCAATAACGGACTTGACTGAAAGTCAAGAAATTACTGCCGATTCAAACGCACATCTATAAAATCAACAATATCAATTTAAGTGTGATTGAAGCCAGAGCAGCAGATCGTCGCAATTCTTTTCCCCCGATGCGACGGAAAGAACGATCTCTGTCAGTTCTTTTTGGGTATAGGATAACGAATGACCGTTCAGCGCGAGAAAAACGAGCATCGCGTGCGCGCCGATTCGTTTGTTACCGTCAACGAATGCATGATTTTGTATAAGTCCGAAGCCCAGACGCGCTCCTTTTTCCAAAACGGAAGGGTAAAGCTCTTTGCCGCCAAAACTCTGAAACGGGCTGAGGATCGCTGATTCGAGCAGCCCTTCGTCGCGTATCCCTTCCATTCCGCCCGTTTCTTTTATCAGTTGTGCGTGCAGCAGAATGATTTGATCTTTCGTCAGTATTTTCATTTTGCCAGCACCATATATGCTTCTTTGTTTTTGGCGATCAGTTCATTGGAAACGGCAAGAAGCTCAGTGTCGCTTACCGCTGTATTTCGCTCCGTCTTTTTGATCTCAAAAGGTATCCCGTTATAGTCGACGGCAGATTTAAGAAAAACGGTGATAGCAGAAGACATATTCAGGCCCAGATCCGAAAACAATACCTCCGCTTGTTTTTTCAATTTTTCATCAATTCTAATATTCAAATTCGTCGTTGCCATTTTTTATTCCTCCTTTTACGCTTATTATACGCCGATTAATCATCATTGTCAACACAAAATAAAGAAATTGTCATTACAATTCTTTCCGGCAAAAGAAAATCGAGTATCCATAACTCAAGTCCGTTATAGATACTCGAAATGGTGCGGGTAACAGGACTCGAACCTGCAAGGATCGCTCCACCGGAACCTAAATCCGGCGTGTTTGCCAGTTTCACCATACCCGCTTATGCACAATGTTTCAGTTTACGGGCTGGGCTGCGTGGCCGCGTACGCGCTTCTGGATGCCCACAATGGGCAGCTCCTGCAGCATGCCGAGGTAAATACAGAGGATCGCGCCGGTGCCGAAGATCAGCGCAACGGTGTACCGGGGCTGCGAATACAGCATGATGCGGAAGAAGATCAGCAGCACCAGCAGCACCACCATAAAGATGGATATCAGTATGCAGCCGCCCCACAAAACGTATTTTGTCGCCTTTTTGAATTTGCAGGTGCAAACGCACAGGCAATAGGCAAGGTAGGGGATCAGCTCCAGCAGCGTTATAACGGGGTAGGTTTCCGCCATGCCCACCTCCACGGCGATCAGCTGCCGTATCAGCAGAGATGAGAAATATGCGGTGGGAGGCATGATCAGTATCACGGGCCGGTCCATGGCCATGGTGATGGCATAGCACCCGAAGGTGACGCAGGCGGTAAGGGGCACGATCACGTCAAACACAACAGCGAGCACGTCGCGTTTCATAAAAATGAACTGCAGTATCAGCAGAAAAAACGCCCCAAACGCGTAAAGGATCGTATTCAGTACGTTTTTGTGAGAGAATACAAATCCGGGCATATCCCGCAGCGGCATCTTCGCACCTCCTTCAACCGGTATAACAGAATAATTATAATATAGATGAATAAAAATTACAATAAATCTTACTGATTTGTAATATTTTATGCGTCTTTGCCCAAACTTTTCATCGGAGGTGTTATCGGTGAATAAAAAAAGAAAAAAAAGAAAAACCGCGCTGGCCGGGCGTCCGGTGGCGCTGTTCGCCGCGTTCTGCATGCTGCTCACATCCGTATTGACCCGCCTTGCGTATCTGCAAACCGGCGGCCGCGCCGCCGTTGCCGCCGGAAGCGCCCAACGAAAGGTGGCGGTGGACGTATCACGCGGGTATATTTACGACCGCAATCTGCGCCCGCTGGTAAACGGTACGGTAAAAAACGTGGCGGCGGTGCTGCTGAATGATACCACCCGCGCCCTTGTGCCCG
>CAMOVW010000239.1 GCA_946627725.1 uncultured Clostridia bacterium | reverse complement strand
TGCACCCCCTGTTAGACATTATACCACATTGTCTAACTTTTGGGGTGCATTTCAAGTCCCGGTGGGGTTTTCGTTTGTTCATTGTTCTTTGTTAATTGTTCATTGAATACAGTTTCGGGTACGCCTTTTTGTCTTTTGCGATCAGTATCAGGGTGAGCAGGGCGCAGAAGGCGAGCATGGCGAGCACAAGCGTCCAGGCGGCGGTGCGGCCGGTGCGGTCGTAAATGCGGCCGGCAAGCAGATCGGCGCCACCCTGAACAAGCGTGCTCAGCACGCCGGAAACGCCGTTGATCCTGCCTCGGTGGCTGGCCGGGATGCGGGTGGAAAGGTAGGGCCCCTCGCTGATGGTGGTAAAGATCTCGCCCCAGGTAAACAGCAGTATGGCCGCGTAATATACCGGTACGGTGCCCAGCAGCAGCAAAAACAGGCCGTAGCCCACCGCCACCAGCATTTCGCCCATAAACAGCTTTTTCGGGTCCGCCAGCTTTCGGAACAGCCGTGTGATAAAGGGGGTGAACAGCACCACCACAATGCAGTTCAGGCTCGATACGGTGCCGAAGATCACCGCGCCCTGTTCGCCGTGTACGCTGCCCATATCCAGCGGCATCAGAAAGTTATACTGCCCGTAGGCTGCGTAATAAACGGACATGCACAGTATATACACCGGCACAAGGGGGTTTTCTTTCAGCACAGAGAGCAGCCCCGCCCCCTCGCGGGCGGTCTGGTAAACGCTCTGCGCGCCGGTATCCTCCACCGGGGTGATATCGCGGATGCGAAATACGATCAGCAACGTAGACAGGCCGATGGAAACGCCGCTGATCAGGAATGAGAGCCACAAAAACCGCTGAAACAGCAGCCCCGCAACGGTGGGGGACAGCACCATGCCCAGATTCATGCCAAGGTATTCCAGCGAATAGGCCCGTTCCCGTTCCTCGGTGCGGGTGAGATCCGCCACCAGCGCGTTGTAGGCAGGATATTCCATGCTCTGGCAGATCCCCGCCGCCAGAAACAGCCCGATCGTAACGTAAGACAGGGGTATCGCCGCCGAGATCAGAAAGCACAGTATGGATACCGCGTCGCACAGCACGATCACCCGCTTTTTGTTGAACCGGTCCGCAATACGTCCCCCGGCAAGGTTCGCCGGTATCATGATCACACCGGAAACCAGCATCACCACGGCGATCCGCTCCGCCGTCATCCCCATTTTATTGCTCAGTATCAGGGTGAGCACCGGCCATACCATAGAGCCGAAACTGGTTACGATCCTGCCGAAAAACAGTACGTAGATCTCTTTGCGCAGCCCCCGGTACTGCTGCAGGGGGCTTAGCAGCTTATGCATGGCGTTTTCGTCTCTTTTCATTTTCGTCCTCTTTGCCGCCCAGCAGCCGTTTTGCCGCGGCGTAAATAAACACCGCCACCGCCGCCCGGTGCAGCCACGGGCGTATTTTGCCGTTCTTTTCCAGCAGCTTGAAGATCAGTTTCATATGTTCCTCCCCCTTAAAACATCTATCTTTACTATTTTGCAGTGAAACCGGTAATTTGTCAAGAGGGAAAAGAAGGAGAAGAACAGGCGTTTGTCGAACTGTAAGGCAGGCGCAACGGAGAACGGCTTTTTAAGCAGCGAAGCAGAACTTCAATTAGAGCTCTTGTTGCACAAAAAAACTCGGAAATCCTAAAATTTTCCCTTGTTTTTTCATCTTTTCCGACACTTCGGGAGGCAAATGGTGAAATATGATCTAATCTCGACACAGTGTCGCCGATAAAACATTCTGTTTGATGATTGGTTGTTGAAAATGGATTCTGTTTCCGATATAATTGAAAACGATTTATAAACGATCTAAACATTTTATAAACAGACGGTTTTTACGTTTGAAAGGAAGGAACGAACACCAATGGATATGAACCGCCCGCCGATCGCTTACGACGTGCAGATGGATCCCGTGAATGAGAATTGCTACGATTATTATTTGAGAAACACCGCCCGTTTCGGGGAGTATACCGCCTTCAGCCACAAGGGAAAAGAACACTTAAAGAGCGAATTTGTGGCCGATATCGAGAGCATGGCGGCTTTTTTGAAGGACGAATGGGGCTTTCGGCGCGGCGACGTGCTTTCGGCCTTTATGCCCACCAGCGTTGAGGGCATTATCATGTTTTTTGCCGTGAACAAGATCGGCGGCATCATCAACTTTATTCATCCCATGCTTCCGGAGGGCCAGATCAACGAGATCGTGGAGCTTACCCGGTCCCGCGCTGTGGTTGCGCCGGACAGCCTTGCCCCCCGCCTTGCGGGCGTGCTGCAGAGATACCAGCTGCCCTGCCTGCTGACCGTGAGCGCAACCTACGCCATAGAGAACAAATATGAGGCGCAGGCAAATACGGACGCCCTTGCCGTGCTGGGCGTAAGAAAAGCCGATCTTTACAGCTATCCGCAGATGCTGCTGAAATACAAGGACGTGCGCGTGGAGGGCGAAAAAGAAAACGCAGACGATATCGCCATGTTCTCGCAGGGCGGCGGCACCACCGGCAAGAGCAAAACCATTATGATGAAGAATTCCAACCTGAACCATCTGGTGCGCTCCATCGGCCGCATTCTTCCCATCAACGAGAACCACGGCGTGGATACCGAGGTGGGCTGCATGCCCTTCTTCCACGCATACGGCATCGCCAGCGGCGGGCTTTCCGCTTTGCACGGCGGCGCGAAGGTGATCTTTTTATCCCGGTTTGATCCGGACGTGTTTGTAAAGGTGCTGCAGGAGAACAAGGTGGTGCAGTTCAACGGCGTGCCCGGGCTGTTCCGCAAGCTGCTGGTGACCCCCGGCTTCGACGGCCCCCACCTTGCCAACCTGAAGGTAATGTACTGCGGCGGCGACGACGTGCGCCCCGCCCTGCAGAACGCCTACGACGCGATTCTTTCAAAATACGGCTCCCACGCGCAGATCTGCGCCGGGTGGGGCCTGACCGAGTGCTGCGCCAGCTGCACCGCCAACCCCTATTACAGAAACAAGCTGGGCACCGTGGGCATACCCCTTACCGATATCGACGTGGCTGTGATGCATCCCGAAACCAACGAGATCCTGCCGCAGGGCGAGATCGGTCAGCTGGCCGTTTCCGGCCCCACCGTAATGGCGGGCTACCTTGAAACCGTAAAGGAGGACCGGGGCAAAGGCATCTATACCGATGAAAACGGCAAGCAGTGGGTGCTGACCGGCGACCTGGGCAAGCTGGACGAGGACGGCTACGTGGTATTCGTTGGCAGAATGAAACGGCTGGTGATCATCTCGGGCTACAACGTGTACCCCAACGACCTTGAAAAGCTGCTGACGGACAACCTGCCCTACATCAGAGAATGCTGCGCCGTACAGGGCTACGACGAGAACGCCAGAAGCCTTGTGCGCCTGTATATTGTGACCGCAGACGGCGAAACGGACAAAGAGAAACGCTTTGAAGAGATCCGGCGGCTGTGCCTCGAGAAGATCCACCGCTTTGCCGTGCCGAGGGATATACAGTATATCGATAAGCTGCCCACCACACCCGTTGGCAAGGTCGATTTTATGAAGCTGACCCAGCTGCGCCCGCCGATCAAATACGATTAATAATCAAAAATATAAAAACGAACAGCAACACCGGATCGGGAATCAAACCGGGTGTTGCTGTTTTTTGTGGAATGAAGGGATAAAGCGCAACGCAGCTGCGCAATGAAAAATTAAAAATTAAAAATTAAAAATGAACTGTGTTATTATCCCGCGAACGTAGTGAGCACTTCCCCGTGAGCAAAGCGAACACCCTTCCGTGAGCGAAGCGAACACTCTCCCGCGAACGAAGTGAGCACCCTCCCGCGAACGAAGTGAGCCTCGTCCCTCTCGCGGCTGCGCAGCGACGCTCAGCCGGAGGTTTCCTCCGTTGTTGTGGGTTCTGCGGCGTTGACGTCGGCGTTGGCTTCGTCTTCTTCGAGGTCCGGATTTTCGGCGTAGAATTCGCTCATCATCGATTCAAATTCCTCCGGCGTGTGGAAGGTGCCGTTGTTCAGCAGCGCTTCGGCGGCGGCGTGGTCCGCAAGGGCGGGATCCAGCGGCAGATCGAACACCGCGCCGAGGCCCTGATAACCGTCGGCAAGGCGCAGCTCGCCGTTTTCGTCAAGAGCCAGATACTCGAGCGTGGGCACAAAATAGTTGATGACGGCGATGCGCAGGCTACGGTCCGCAAGGGGCAGCGCCGCGGTGATATCACACACCAGATACAGCACGTTGGAGGCTTCGTCCTCATAGCAGTAATAATCGTGCTGCTCAAAGGAGCTGGGGTTGGGCACGTAGCCCTTCAGCCCGATGCCGTAACCGATATGGGAGCCGTCCATATCGCCGTTATACATCACGTGCTGCCCATCGGCGCGCACAATGGTAAAGATGGCGTAGGTGTGGGTCTCGCTGACCGGTGCTTCGCTGTTGGTGCCCTGCAGATTCTGCAGGAAAGAGGTGCGCATACGGCTGCCCTCGGCGATGGCCTCAAAGGTGACGGTGTAGCCCGCGGTTTCCACACTTTTGTTATTGACGCTGAGCGTGCCGGGAGGGGCGTTTTCGGTTTCCACGATGCGGATCAGGTTATCGGAGGGGATGCCCAGCTCTTCGCCGATCCAATTCGGCAGAAAGAACCGGTAGGCCGCCCCTGCGCCCACGCTGAACAGCAGGATAAACGCCGCGGCAACGGCAACGATCTTTATGATTTTTTTCGATTTCATACGTTTGCTCCCTTTCTGATCTTCCGGTGCATGGGCGGCAAGGACCAACCGGTCGTCAAGACCGCCCAGAAGTGAAAATAACTGTTCTCCGTTCATTGCTCCAAGCCCTCCTTCCGGAGATATTTTTTCAGTTTACCGCGTGTGCGGGAAAGGATCACGCGGACGTTGGTTTCGCTGAGACCGCATTCTTCGGCGATCTGCCGCAGTGGCTCCGCAAAGAAATACCGGCGAAGGAACAGCTTCTGTTCCCGGGGCGGCAGTGCTTTCACAAACCGCTGCACGGCGGCAAGCAGTTCCTTTTGCGCGTAGGCGCTCTCCACGTCCGTACCGGCGGCAAGTACGCCTTCCAGTTCCTCAAACACCGCAGAAGCCTCTCCCCCGCCCCGCTTTTTGCGGGTTTCGCTCTGATAACGGGTAAGGGCGGCGTTGCGCACGGTTTTTGCGGCGTAGGCGCGAAAGCTGGTCGGTATTACGGGCGGGATACGGTTCCACAGCTGCAAAAGCGCATCGTTCAGGCATTCCTCCGCATCCCGCGGGTCGCCCAGAATATGCAGCGCGATGGTTTGCAGATAAGCGCCGTACTGCGTTTGCACCGCCTGCAGCACGCTCTCGTCCCGGGTGAGAAAACGCGCCGTGATCTCATGGTCTTCCAACAGCGTACCTCCTTTCAGGGGTAAAAGGCCTTTCAACTATAAAGACAGCAAGCGGAGGGAAATGTTACATAAGAAAGGGAAAAAAGACGGGAAAATTATAATTTTGCGCGCTGTTCCGCAGTATCTCGTAGCGCGGCTGACCACAGCCGCTATCGGCCCAAGGCGTGGGTATCGGAAGCAT
>CAMOVW010000238.1 GCA_946627725.1 uncultured Clostridia bacterium | reverse complement strand
AGGGTTGCCGTTATCTTTCATGCAGGCTTCGCATATCTTAACTTAATGACATTGGAACCGTACCCTGTATCAAGGCAGCCGCATCGGTTAAAGTACGCCGGTTTTGCCGGACGTTATACTGTGCCGCGCGGGCGGATATCGACCCGGAACGTGGCGATCTCAAAGGGGCGGAAGCGGTATGCGGAGACGGCTTCCTCCGTAAGCGGCCGCTCCAGCGTATCGCAGCGGCGCAGCGAAACGCCCTCAGGCATATGCAGCAGGGCGGGCTTTCCCGCGCTCTCCCACAGCCGTATCACAATGCCGTCCCCGTCCTCGGCCCGCTTCAGGGCGCTCAGGCGCAGGCCCCGGGGCAGGTCTGCCGGCCACGGCAGCGCGGTTCCCTCCGGCAGGGGTTCGCCCGCGCGGCGTTCCGCGCACACCGTGTGGCCGCAGGCGTTGAACAGCGCCGCCTGCCCGGAGAAATCGGCGTCGGCAAACGCCCCTTCGGAAAAGGCGACCGCAAAAGCCGCTTCGTGGCGGCCCCTGTCGTTGGCGCCTGCGTAGCTGTTGAAAAAGGGGCTGGCGTTATCCTGCACCGCCCGCAGCAGGGCCACCCGCAGGGCGCCGTTTTTTACGCTTGTACCCGGCAGGCCGCCCTTGAGCAGCGCCAGATTCATCCCCTCGCCGGTAACCCCGGCAAAGCCGAGAGAGGGCCAATCGTCGCACCAGCCGAGGCAGCAGACCTCCTCTGCGCTGCCCCGCTCCAGCATGCCGAAGGGCACCTCGCACAGGATATTTGAGTTGTGGGCGAAGGCGGGGGTAAAGGAGGCGTAAATGCGGCTGCGCTCGCCCTGCCAATCCAGCTCCGTATTGAACCGGGCCAGCTTCTCCCCCGCATACAGGGTTACGGTCATACGCCAATCCAGCCGGTCGATCTCACGGCTGCCGTCGGAAAAGCTGCCGCGCAGCGTAAGGCGCGAAAACCCCTCGCCCCGCTCGGCAGACGTCTCATGCGCGCAGAGAAGGACGCTCTCGCCCTCGGGGCAATCACGCCCCCAGGGGGAGCCGTTATCCGCCGTAAGGGTGAGGCCCCCGTCCGTTGCCAGCGGGCGGCGGGCGGTTTTATCGTATATTTCACAGATACGGCCCTTTGCGGCCGTTACCCGGCAGAATTCGTTTTCAATGACCGTGCAAGGCAGAGGAACGGTCTTTTCCGGCGCCGGAGAGGGCTGCCACAGAAACACCCGGCAGCCGAAGGGCGCCACGTCCGCGCGTACCGTTACCTGCACAAAGGCGTCCTCCATGCCGTCCACGGCGGAAGCTTCAAACGCGGCCAGGGGTTGCCCCTCCGCAGTGAACACCGCGGCGCTTTCGGTACCCACGGGCCCGCGCAGCAAAAGGCGGGGATACCGCACCGTTTGCGCCGTGGGGTTAAAATACACCGCCGCCCGGAAGCCCTCCGGCGCGGGGATCTCTTTGCCCCGCATAAGCTCCAGCGCGGCGTCGCGGCAGATCTGTTCGCCGCCCCGGCGCACCTCTCTTACGGTGCGCTCCAGCTCTGCGTAAGAGGCGTCGCAATGGGTGCCGGTGACGCAATCATGGAACTGGATGAACGCCATTTTATTCCACAGCGCCTCCAGCTTTTGGGAGGGATAGTCTCTGCGGGGCGCGGCGGTTTTGTTCCAGCCGCCGGAGAGATACGCCGTGACCGCCAGATTTTCCGCCTCAAACAAAAGCTGCTCCAGCGCCCGGTTCGCCTTTTTGATCTCAATGCGGGAAGAGCAATCGCCGGTGCTGGCGGGGTTGCCCTCCACGCGGGGATCGATCTCGCTTTCGGCCACGTCGCCCCGGCGCAGCTTTTCCACATAGCCCCTGCACCAGACGTCGTGGTTTTCTTCAAAGGAGAGGAAGTTCACGTTTACGCCGCGCTTTTCGCCCGCCGCTTTCAGCTGCCCGAAGAGGCGGTCGCCCACCAACGGTTCCTCGGTGGTGATGAGAACGAAATACGCCTCCTTCTCCGTTTGCAGCAGCTCGTCGATCAGGTCCTCCGCGCTGCGGTTGCCGTAATAGGCCCCCTGGCGGAGCTGCTTATCGGGGCGGGTCATGCTGTAGCTCATATCCAGCCCCGCGCCGAAGCAGGCGGGGCAGCCCTCGCCCCCGCATACGGGGCAGCAGGGCAGCTTTACGCAATCCGCCGTGCGCAGCGCAGGCTCCGGCGGATCAAGCCAGCGGTCGTCCAGCACGATCAGGGTGCCGTCCAGCCCCCGCCAGAAGGGCTTGTTGTTTTGAAAGACCCGGTCGTAAAGGATATCCGCATCGTAGCCCAGGGACCGAAAGAACTGGGGCAGCTGCGCCGGCAGGCCGAAGATATCCGGCGTGATGGCGTAACGCGGGGCATGGCGGAATTCCCTTTCGTAGTATTTGCGGCTGTAAAGGTGGTTGCGCGCCCAGCTTTCGCCGCTTGTAAGGTTATAATCGATAACGGCCTCGCCCCCGCCCGCCAACTCAAGCAGGCCCTTTTCCACCAGCAGGGTGAACCGCTCCTTTTGATCGGGATTGCGCTCCAGAAATTTTTTTACCACGCAGGATTGCTCGATCTGGTATTTCACCCCGTACAACTCGGCAAAATCCATATATTCGAGGATCTGCAGCTCTTCAAGATCGGAATAGGGCCGCACCACCCTGCCGGAGCCCTGTTCGCGGTAATGGTCGGTAAAGCACCGCAGCCAGGAGGGATCCATATGGTTTTTTGCGATCACATACAGCTGTTTCATTGCAGCGTCCTTTCCCGGGTCAGTTTTCAAACAGCCCCGTAAATTCCAATGTGGAAACGTTTTGCAGCGGCAGCGTTACGGGCTTGCCGGTTTTGCAGGAGAGATAAACGGCCAGCACGGTTTCGAGGGCGTCGCGGCCGTCCTCGGCCGTTACGTAGGGGGGGCGATCCTGCTCGACGGCCTCTTTCATATCGCGGAACAGCGAAATATGGCCGTTGCCGTAAACGTTGGGGGCGGTTTCCTCTATCGTCTTTTCATCGGCGGCGTCCGCATCCGCAAAGCAGCGGTATTCCACCGTGCTTGCGTTTTTGCCGCCCAGCTTCATGGTTCCTTTGCTGCCGATCAGAGTCAGGTGCTCTTCAAGATCGTCGCCGTACACGTTTACGCCGCCCTCGACGGTGGCGATCACGCCGTTTTCAAATTCCAGCACCGCAACGCCCACGTCCTCCGCCTGAATATAGGGGTGATACTGCCGTTTGGTGACGCCGAAAACGGTTTTCGGCTTTCCGCCGCACATCCAGCGCAGCAGATCGATGCCGTGGATGCTCTGGTTCATCAGCGCGCCGCCGTCCTGCGCCCAGGTGCCGCGCCAGTCGCCCGCGCCGTAGTAGCGCTCATCCCGGCTCCAGCGCACGGTGACCGCCGCGTTGGAGAGGGTGCCGAAGCTGCCGTTTTCGAGGCGGCGGCGCATCTCCTGCACCGCAAGATTGAAGCGGTTCTGGTGGCAGGCGCATACCTTTACGTTCTTTTCGCGGGAGAGGGCGATGAGCCTGTCCGCATCCGCAAGAGAGAGGGCGATGGGCTTTTCCACGATCACGTTCACGCCGCTTTCAATCACGGCGGCGGCGCATTCCGCGTGCAGGCCGCTGGGCAGGGCGATGCTTACAAGGGTAAGCTCCTCTTTTGCCAGCAGCTCGCGGTAATCCGCGTATCTGTGTACGGCGGCGGCCTGCGCCTGTGTAAACCCGGCGCGGGCAAACAGATCGCCGATATGTTCATCGTTGATATCGCACACGGCGGCGAGGGTGAGGCCGTTGGCCAGCGCCGCTCTGATATGATTGATTGCTACACGGCCGCAGCCGATCAATGCGTAATTCATAAAAAAGACCTCATAAAAAAAGAATTTGCCGATTTATATATTAAACGTAAAATGTTTTATTGTCAATAAATCTTTTACTTTACAATTTTAAAAATGCGGTTATAATTAACATGATGCGTTTTTTGCGCCGATCGCTGAAAAAGGAGCAAGCTTATGGAAAGAAAGATCTGGAATTACTGCGCCGTGCTGGGCGTGGACGGCATGGGGAACTTCAACCGCCGCGCGCGCACCCCGGTGCTGGACGCGCTGTTTGAAAACGGCGCGGTCACATACGACGCCCTGTCGATGGACCCCACCATCAGCGCCGAAAACTGGGGCGCCATGCTGCTGGGCGCCACCCCCGTGGTGCACGGCCTTACCAACGGCTTTATCAGCAACAACGTATACACCAACCGCGCGCTGCCCAGCGTTTTCACCCGCCTGCGCAGGGCGTTCCCCGAAGCGTATTTCGCCTCGGTTTGCAACTGGAACCCCATCAACCACGGCATTATCGAGCACGACGTGGGCGTGGATATGGCCACCGCCGACCACGACGCGCAGGTAAACGAGCTGATCCTTGAAAAGGTGAAAAACAAACCGAAGTTTCTGTTTGTGCAGTACGACAACGTAGACGGCGCGGGCCACCACCACGGCTACGGCACCGAAGGGCACATCAGCCAGATCGAATTTACGGACGGCCTGATCGGCAAGGTGCTGGAGGCCTATAAACAGGCCGGTATCTACAACGACACCCTGTTTATCGTGCTGGCCGACCACGGCGGCATCCGCCACGGCCACGGGGGCTACACGGATGAAGAGAAATACGTCTTCTTCGGCGTTGCCGGCAGCGGGATCGAAAAATCGCAGATCCCCTTCGCACGCACCGTGGATATCGCCGCCACCGTGCTTTACGCGCTGGGCGCGGAGGTGCCGGAACGGGACGAAAAGGGCTTTTCCAGCCAGGTGCCGGAGGGCATTTTCCCCTGGTACACAGGCAAATACGTTACCGCCGAACCGGAGAGCAAAGAGCGCCGCACCCGCCCCACCCCCAATTACGAGAGCAAAGACGGCCTGAAAGCCCGCTTCGGCGACAAACTGAAGCTGGCCATGTTCTTCGATAACGAAATCAAAGACGAAACCGGGCGCTGCAAATTTACGGAATCCGGCGTGGTAAAATACTATTCCAACGGCGTAAACTACGCCTGCGCCGAATTCGGGCAGACCGGCTGCGCCGAAACGCGGGATCTCACCTTCGGCGGCGGCAGCTTTACGCTGGCCGCGTGGCTGCTGACGGACCGCGGCCTGAAAGAGGAATGCGTGGTTTGCGGCAACAAGGACTGGTGGTGGCAGAAACGCCGCGAAACAGGCCTTTCGCTGGTGCTGAAAAACAACGATACCGTTTTTCTGCTGGGCAGCGGCAAAGATGAGTTTGCGCTGGTGACCCCCTTCCCGGACGCCCACGGGGACGGCTGGCTGCACACGCTGATCGCCGTGGATAAAGAAGCCGGGCAGGTTCGGGTTTATTACGATTTTGAGCTGATCCGCACCTTCCCGCTGCCGGAGGACTTCCGCGGCTGCCCCGACAACGGCTGCCCCTTTGTGGTGGGCAACGACGTGGGTCACAAAAACAATACCGAAACCTTCCCGAATATCTTCCGCATGGACGATCTTCTGGTGTTCGACGGCGCCCTCAGCGACGAGGACGCGCAGACGCTGAAGGACTATTACGGCGGGTGAACGGGGGAAGAAAATTATAATTTGTCGCGCACTTGCGCGCCAAATTATAATAGTGAAGAAGTAAGA
>CAMOVW010000237.1 GCA_946627725.1 uncultured Clostridia bacterium | reverse complement strand
GTTTTCCGGCACCATCAAAGAGAATATGCGCTGGGGCAAGCCGGACGCCACGGACGACGAGATCGCCTACTACTGCTCCCTTGCGCAGGCGTCGGAATTCATCGAGGGCTTCCCCGAGAAGTACGATACCTTTATCGAGCAGGGCGGCGCAAACGTATCCGGCGGGCAGCAGCAGCGGCTGTGCATCGCCCGCGCCCTGATCAAGCAGCCCAAGATCCTGATATTGGACGATTCCACCAGCGCGGTGGATACCAAAACCGACGCCATGATCCGCAAAACCTTCCGGGAGCAGATCCCGGATACCACCAAGATCATCATCGCCCAGCGCATCGCCTCGGTGCAGGATGCGGATATGGTCGTGGTGATGGAAAACGGCCGGATCGACGCCGTAGGCACCCACGAAACGCTTCTCGGCAAAAATACCGTGTATACGGAAGTATATGAATCTCAAACGAAAGGCGGTGATTTTGATGAGCAATGAGAACGGCGCTGTAAAAGCAAAGCCCATCCGCGGGCCCAGAGGCGGCCAGCGGGGCGGCAGACCCGGCGATATCGATATGAAGGTGGTAAAACGCCTGCTGGGCTACCTGCGGAAAGATTACCCCGTGGCGCTCATCCTGATCGCCGTGTGCATCGCGCTGGCGGCGGCAGCGGGCGTAGTGCCCGCCGTGATCGTGAAAGAGATCACCAACCTGATCACCGACGCCCTCGCGCGGCTCCCCGAAACCACCGACGTTGAAGCGCTGAAAGCCGCCGGGCTTGCCCTGTGGCAGAATACCTACGCGGCAGAAATCGGCAAGATCATCCTGCGGTTCGGCAGCCTGCTGCTGATGGGGCTTTTCGCCGCCGCGGCAAGAGAACAGCTGGTGGCCTACGTCACGCAGGGCTTTCTCGATAAAATGCGCCGCCGCGTGTTCGATACCATGCAGAGCCTGCCCGTAAAATATTTCGATCAGAACACCCACGGCGATATCATGAGCATCTATACCAACGATATCGATACCCTGCGGCAGATGATCAGCCAGGGCATCCCCTCCATTTTCTCCGCCGCCATCACGCTGGCGGTGCTGGTGGGCATCATGATGTACTACAGCGTCTCTCTTATGGTGGTGGTTGTGGTCGGCGTGATCGGCATGTTCTTCGTCACCAAAAAGGTGGGCGGCAACTCCGCAAAGTATTTTGTGAAGCAGCAAAAGAGCGTGGGCGAAATGGAGGGCTTCATCGAAGAGATGATGAACGGCCAGAAGGTGATTAAGGTGTTCACCCACGAAGAGGCCGCCAAGGCGGATTTCGACAAGGTAAACGAGCAGTTGCGTGAAAACAGCCGCCGCGCCCATACCTTCAGCAATATCTTCGGGCCCATTATGAACAATATCGGCAATATCCTGTACGTGCTCACCGCCTTTGTGGGCGGCGTGCTGATCGTGTTCGGCGCCCACGTGCCCAATATTTCCATCGAAAACGCCGTCCACGGCCATATGTTCGCGCCCCTTGCGGTGGCGGTGGTGGCCTCTTACCTCGGCATGTGCAAGCAGTTCACCGGGCAGGTGAACCAGGCCAGCCAGCAGATCAACGCCATCGCCATGGCCAGGGCGCGGGCCGTATCTTTGCCATTCTGGACGAGGCCCCCGAGGCGGACGACGGCTACGTTACCCTTGTAAACTGCCGCGAAGAGAACGGGCAGATCACGGAATGCGCAGAGCACACCGGCAAATGGGCGTGGAAGCATCCCCACGCGGCGGACGGCACCGTCACCTACACCCTTCTCAGGGGCGACGTGGTGTTTGACCATGTTGATTTCTCTTACGTGCCCGGCAAGCAGGTGCTTTACGACGTCTCCCTGTACGCCAAGCCCGGCCAGAAGGTGGCCTTCGTAGGGGCCACGGGCGCCGGCAAAACCACCATAACGAATCTGATCAACCGGTTCTACGATATCGAGGACGGCAAGATCCGTTACGACGGCATCAATATCAATAAAATCAAAAAGGACGATCTCCGCCGGTCGCTGGGCATCGTGCTGCAGAGTACCAACCTGTTCACCGGCACGGTGATGGATAACATCCGCTACGGCAAGCTGGACGCCACGGACGAGGAGTGCATTGCTGCCGCAAAGCTGGCCAACGCTCACGATTTTATCACCCGCCTGCCGGAGGGCTACAACACCATGCTCACCTCCAACGGCGCAAACCTCTCGCAGGGCCAGCGGCAGCTGATCTCCATTGCCCGTGCCGCCGTGGCGGATCCGCCCGTGATGATCATGGACGAGGCCACCTCCTCCATCGATACCCGTACCGAAGCCCACGTGCAGGCCGGCATGGACGCCCTGATGAAAGGCCGCACCGTGTTCGTGATCGCCCACCGCCTCTCCACCGTGCAGAATTCCGACGCCATTATGGTGCTGGATCACGGCCGTATCATCGAGCGCGGCAACCACGAAGACCTGATCGCCGCCAAAGGCACCTATTACCGCCTGTATACCGGCGCGTTTGAGCTTGAATAAACCACGTTTCCGGCATCCTTCAATGGTTGCCGGTTTTCTTTTTTATGTGTCAGTTTGCCGTTGTCTGAAAAAGAATATTGATAAAAAGAATGATATCGTGTATAATAAAATAAAAGGAGCTGAATACTATGCCTGAGTTGAGCAGATTCTATAACATTGCGATTAAAATGATTTATTCTGACAACGAGCAGCATCATAAGCCGCATTTCCATGTCTATTATGCAGAGTATACAGCTTCTGTCGGTATTGATGGAGAGTTGCTGGCAGGAAGTCTGCCGGTAAAACAGTTAAAGCTTGTTCAGGCGTGGGCTGCAATACATGAGGATGAATTGTATATTGCGTGGAATAAAGCAGTTCGCAATGAACCCTTTGGAAAAATTGAGCCTTTAAGATAAGGAGGGGCTTTTATGTACGTACAAAACGGTATTGCTTATGCGGGTGAGCCGCAGAAACCGATCACGGTAGCCGGCGTAAGGCCGCTTGCGGATCATCAGTTGTGGATACGGTTCAGTACCGGTGAGATCAAGCTGTTTGATTTTCGTCCGCTGCTGGAATTTCCCTCGTTTCAACCGCTGAAAGACGTTAACGTTTTTAACGGCGTTTACATTGATTACGGCGTGTGCGTATGGCTTGATGGCGACGTTGATATCTCGCCTGAATATCTGTACGAACACAGCGAAACCGTAAAAGAAAAAGAAACAGCCTGACTGCTGAAAAACAGCATTGCGCTGAAATAATAAAAGAGGTACATTATGGAAAAAGTATGTCAATTCTTAAAGGACGCGGGAACCTATTATCTCGCAACGGTTGAGTGTGATCAGCCCCGGGTGCGGCCCTTCGGCACCGCCCACATTTTTGAAAACAGGCTCTACATACAAACGGGCAAGAAAAAGCCGGTGGCGCGGCAGCTGAACGCCAACCCCAAGGCGGAGGTATGCGCCTTCAAGGACGGGGTATGGCTGCGGGTATCCGGCAAGCTGCTGCCGGACGACCGTGTGGAAGCCAAAAAGAGCATGCTGGACGCGTATCCGGAACTGCGCGGCATGTACGATGAAAACGACGATAACACCATCGTATATTATTTCAAGGACGCGAAGGCCGTGTTCTCCTCCTTCACCGCCGCCCCCGAAACGGTGACGTTTTAACCATGCCCGGCAATCATCGGAACCGCACCGGCGAGGGGCTTTCACCGGCCCTTTACGCCGAAATATCCGCTTATATCGAGGCCTGCCTTCCCCCGGCAGGCCCTTCCGGTGCTGCGCGCTCCTTTATTACGTACAGCGCCGCCCCTTCGTCGATGAACCGTGCCGACGTGCGCGCCCGCAGAAGATCAGAAAAAAGCGCGCCCCGTCCGGCGGCGTACCGGCCGCCGGAGGCCCCGTTGGAAGAGAAGAGCGATGTCCCGCCGGAAGCGTTGCTGCCCGGGGTAGAATGGAACCTTTCCGGTGCGCGGGATTCCGCCCCCGCGCCGCAGGCGGATCATTGCCTGCCCGGCAGCCTGCAGGAGGCCGTCGCAGATCTGGACGAGAGCTTTTCCGAAATGCTGCTGCGCAAGATCGACGCCTCCGGTATGACGGACGCCCAGTGCTACAAAAAGGCCAACGTGGACCGCAGGCTGTTCTCCAAGATCCGCAGCGACAGAAATTACCGCCCCGGCAAAACCACGGCCATCGCCTTCGCCATCGCGCTGGAGCTGCCGCCGGAGGAAACGGAGGATCTGCTCAGAAAAGCCGGCTTCGCCCTCTCACACAGCAATAAGTTCGATATCATCATCGAGTTCTTCATCAAAGCCGGCAATTACGATATCTTCCAGATCAACGAAGCCCTCTACGCCTTCGACCAGCCCCTGCTGGGCGCGTAGGACCATTCCGGAATCCCTGCGTCGGGAATGGCTTGGGGGCAAATTATAATTTGTCGCTGTGTTACTATTGCGCAAAATGCAATTTGGCAAAGACATGGGGACGGCTTCTATGTCTTTGAAGTTTGAATTGACTTGCAAGTCGGAATCAGTAAAAGACATAGAACCGTCCCCTTGTCTTTGGCACGCTGAAAACTTCGCAAATCTCATTGCGGCAGGCGAAGAAATTATCTTTTATCGGTTTGAAAAAGCTGCTTGATACGCACCGACCGTCAGACAAGGGGACGGTTCTATGTCTTCGTGTCGGCTGCAAACTTCAGGCGTTTATGCGACGGGCGAAGACATAGAAGCCGTCCCCATGTCTGCTACCTGACAGCGCGCCAAACTGCAATTTGTCGCCTGTCATGCGACCATGCCCCCTTTTTTTCGTGTTATACTTCGGTTGTACAATACAAATGAAAACAAAAACGGAGGTACACGAAAATGACAAACAACGAAAAGAAGACCAACAACACCACGGAGCTGGTATTCATCCTTGACCGCAGCGGTTCCATGAGCGGGCTGGAATCGGATACCATCGGCGGCTTCAACGCCATGATCGACAAGCAGAAGAAAGAAGAGGGCAAATGCTGGGTCACCACCGTCCTCTTCGATAACGAGAGCGTCACCCTGCACGACCGGCTGGATCTGCAGTCCGTGCCCAAAATGACCGATAAGGATTACGCCGTGCGGGGCTGCACCGCCCTGCTCGATTCCATCGGCGGCGCCATCGAGCACATCGAAACCATCCATAAATACGCCCGTCCCGAAGACGTTCCCGCTCATACCATGTTTATCATCACCACGGACGGCATGGAGAACGCCAGCCGTAAATTCAGCAGCGCCCAGGTCAAAAAGATGATCGAGGCCAAAAAGGAGCTGGGCTGGGAATTCCTCTTCATCGGCGCCAACATCGACGCGGTAGAAACCGCCGCCAACATCGGCATCTCCCGCGAGCGCGCGGTGAACTACCATGCGGATTCCATCGGTACTCAGAAGCTGTATGCCAATATCGCCGCCCCCATCAGCGCCATGCGCGAAGGCCGCAGCGTAAACGCCGATTGGAAAAACGACCTGGAGCAGGACTACGAAAACCGTAAAAAGGGCGGGAAGAAGTTTTTCGGGAAAAAGTAAAATTGCAGTTTGTCGCGCCGTTGGCGCGACAGCCGTTCGCCGTTTGCCGTTCGCAAGAATCACAGAGTCCGCAATGAGGCGCGGCGACGGATCGTAGGGCGGCATTTCATGCCGCGTTAAT
>CAMOVW010000236.1 GCA_946627725.1 uncultured Clostridia bacterium | reverse complement strand
TGCCGATCCTTCGGCAATTTAGCTGTCGAGCTTCTGCTCGACAAATTATAATTTGTAAATCCCACTTTCCCGTGAGAAACGTATCCTTATTCTTCCGTCCGGTTTTTTCTGCGTTTCTTCAGCAGGAACCTCACGCTCAGCAGCAGCATCAGTCCCGTGAGCGCGATCAGCGTGTTGTAGATCCAGTAGGGCTTCTTCTCCACCGCGTGCTTCGCGATTACGTTTGTTGTGTAACGCATGCCGTCCGCTTTGTATGTTACCGTTCCGATCACCTGATTCAGCCTGATCGGCGCTTTCAGGTCCGCCGGTATATCCACCTCGGCGATCACATTATCCGGGGTGATCCCGTTCGGGGCCACTGAATAGATATCGGCTTGCAGCGCCGCCTCCAGCGTCGCCGTATCCTTTGTGGCGTTATCGATGGTTATCTGCGCCACCGGCACGCTGCTGTTGGCGATCAGATGGTACGAATAATGCCCGTATACGTATTCCATCAGCGTTATCGCGTCGGTAAAGCGTTCGTTGGTCTCGTCCTCCAGAATGCTGCCGTTCAGCACCACGGTGATCAGATCCAGATCTCCCATCGTACTGCTTGCCACAAAGCACTGCCCCGCAAAGTCCGTGTAGCCCGTTTTCATGCCGGTGCACGGCGGGTAATAATATGCGGAATCCGGCAGCAGCAGCTCGTTTGTGGTATCAAAGATCCGGTCCGTGCGCGGGCATACCTCGTTCGGCGGCACCGTTACGCTCGTCATCCTTACAATCTCGTTGAATACGCTGTGTTTTCTGCATTCTTTCGCAATCAGATACAGGTCGTAGGCGCTGCAGTAATGGTCTTCGCTGTGTATGCCGTTCGGGTTCACAAAATGCAGCGTTTCGCAGCCCAGTTCCTTTGCTCTTTGGTTGCAGAGCTCCGCAAAGGCCTCGGTGCTGCCGCTTACGTGCTCCGCCAGCACAAAGGCGGCTTCGTTTGCGCTGCAGATCAGCAGCGTCTGCAGCAGCAGGTATACGCTCAGTTCTTCTCCCGGCCGCAGCCCGGCGTTCACATATTCCCACGATACCGCGTCCACGGCGCTCTGCGATACCGTGGCCGTTTCATCCATCGCGCAGTTTTCCAGCACAACCAGCGCGGTGAGCAGCTTTGTGGTGCTGGCCGGGTACATCTTTTTGTGCGCGTTCTTTTCGTAAAATACCTTGCCGCTTTCGGGGTCCGCCATATAAACGGCCTCGCACCCGGTTGCGGGCAGATCCGTGGGGATCTCCTGTTCCTCTCTATCGTATTCCGTCAGCATCCGCGGCAAGCCCGCGATCTCTCCCGCCGCGTACAAACCGCCGTCCTGCGCTGCGGCGGGCGGTTCCACCGTATTCTGCGCAAACGCGACCGGAGGCGTAAGTATAAAGCAAATTGCTAAAAGTAAGCTGATTGCTCTTTTTTTCATTGGATCGTTCCTCTCCGTAAATATTTACGTCGCTTTGCCCTCAAACTGGGTCTGATACAGCGCCGAATACACGCCGCCCATCGCCAGCAGCTCATCGTGGGTGCCGGTTTCCGCCACTCTGCCGTGATCCATCACCACAATCATATCCGCGTCGCGCACGGTGGAAAGCCGGTGGGCGATGATCACGCTGGTGCGGTTCTTCATCAGGTTCACCATGGCGTCCTGTATCTTCTGCTCCGTGCGGGTGTCCACAGAACTGGTGGCCTCGTCCAATATCAGTATCTTCGGGTCCTTCAGCACCGCTCTGGCGATGGCCAGCAGTTGCCGCTGACCGTGGGAAAGGCTCTCGCCCGCATGGGTGAGCCATGTATCGTAGCCCTCCGGCTGCCGCTCGATATAGCGCGAGATGTTGCTCAGCCGTGCCGCGTTCTTCATCCGCTCGTCGTCGGCGTTTCGGTCCGCGTATTTGATGTTCCCGCCGATGGTATCAGAAAACAAAAAGGTATCCTGCAGCACAATGGCGGTATTGCCGCGCAGCTCATCCCGCTTCAGGTCGTAGATGTTCACACCGTCGATCAGTATCTCGCCCGCATCCGGCGGGTAAAAGCGCATCAGCAGGTTCACTACCGTGGTTTTGCCGCTGCCGGTGGCGCCTACCAGCGCGATCTTCTGCCCGGGTTTGATATCAAGATTAAAATCGTACAGCACCTGCTTGCCGGGAATATAAGAGAAATCCACATGCCGGAACGAGATCTCTCCTCTTGTTTCTTTCAGCGGCAGGTCCCCCGTGTTATCCTCATCCGGGTGGTCCATCAGAGCAAACACCCGCTCCGCCCCGGCCACGGCGGTTTGTATGGAGCCGTACAGCTGGGCGATCTCGTTGATTGGGCGCGAAAACTGCTTTGCGTAAATGATAAAAGCGGAAATGGTACCGATGGTGATCAGCTCCGTATAGGCAAAATAGCCGCCGAACGCCGCCACGATCACAAAGCCGATGTTGCTGATGCAGTTCATCACCGGCCCCATGGAGCCGCCCAGGATCTCCGCCTTTATGCTCACTTTGGCAAGGGCGTCGGAGGTGGCGTTGAATTCCTCCGTTACGTCCCCCTGCTTGTTGTACGCCACAATGGAGCGGTATCCGGTGATCATCTCTTCCGAATGGCCGTTCAGCTCGCCCTGCAGGGCGGAGCGTTTGCGGTAAACCTTACGCATCACCTTGCTCATCTTATTGGTCACCAGCACGGTGAGTATCACCGAGAGCATGGTAACAAGGGTGAGCTGCCAGCAGTAAATAAACATGATCGCCACGGTGCCCACCAGTGTAAGCACGCCGGAAACCAGCGAACCGAGGCTTTGCGATACCGTTGTGGATACGTTCTCCACGTCGTTGGTCATGCGGCTCATGATATCGCCGTTGGAATGGGAATCGAGATAGGGGATCGGCAGGTTGTCGATCTTTTTGAACAAATCGTGCCGCATACGGCGCACGATGCTCTGGCTCAGCCGCGCCGCCAGCAGCGATTGGGCCAGATTCGCCCCTACGTTCATAATAAAAATACCCAGCAGAAAGCATGCGCTGCGGTACAGTAGCGGCCAATCGTGATCTTTGATGCAATCGATGGCGCTGCCCTGCATGGCGGGGGCCGCAAGGGACAGCAGCGTAACCGCCACCACGGCGGCGATCAGCCCCGCCAGCTGTTTTTTCGCCGCGCTGAAATAATGCAGAAGGCGCTTGGCGGTATCTTTAACATTTTCCGCCTTTTCCACCTCGCCGAACCGTCCCGGGCCGCCGGGGCCTCTGCCTGGCCGAAAGCTGACCGTTTGGGCTACGGCCTGTTTGATCTCTTTTTTTACAAAGCCCGCTTTCTCTTCCGGGCGGCGCTCAAACCCTGCGGGTACGGATGTATTTATCTTCTCCATTATGCCGCGCCCCCTTCTTTTTGCTGCGACCGATAGATATCCCGGTATATCTCCGAATGCGCCATCAGTTCGTCGTGGGTGCCGGTTGCGGCGATCCTGCCGTTATCCAGCACCACAATGCGGTCCGCCCGCCGCACGGAGGCGATGCGCTGGGCGATGATGATTTTCGTGCTGTCCGGGTCCTGCGCCTGCAATGCGTTATACAGGGCCGCTTCCGTGCGAAGATCCAGCGCGCTGGTGGCGTCGTCAAATATCAGTATCTCGTGGGGCTTGAGCAGCGCTCTGGCAACGGATACCCGCTGCTTCTGCCCACCGCTCAGGGAATGCCCGCCTTCGGAAACGGGCGTATGGTAGCCGTATTCCTTCTCGCAGATAAATCCGTCCGCCTGCGCCGCCGTTGCCGCGGCCTTGATCTCTTCCGGGGTTGCCTCCGGCGCGCCCCAGCGGATGTTTTCTTCTATGGGGCGGGAATAGAGTTCTGCCCTCTGCATTACAACGGAGATCTTCTCCCGCAGCCCCGCAAGCGTGTAATCCCGCACGTTTCTGCCGTCCACCAGCACCTCGCCCTCGGTAACGTCATAAAACCGGGGAATCAGGTCGATCAGCGTGGATTTTCCGCTGCCGGTGGCGCCGATGATCGCCAGCGTCTCGCCCTGCCGCACGGTAAGGTCGATATGCTCCAGCACGTGCTGCGTGGTGCCGGGGTAGGTGAAGCTCACGTCGCGGAATTCCACCATGCCGCGGGCGGTCTCCGGCTGCCCGTTCTCGCCGTCCGTAATCGTCGGCGGGCTTTGCAGTACTTCGTTGATGCGGTCTGCGGAGGCTTTTGCGCGGGTAAAGGTCTGAAAAATGTTTGCCATAAAGCCGATGCCGCCCAAAATCTGCGTCAGATAGGTGATGGCAGCCATAATGCTGCCGGGGGTGAGATCGCCGCCGTTTTTCACGGTAATGCCGCCCACCAGTATCACCGCCACCACGCAGAGATTCATAATGATATTCATCCCCGGGCCCAGAAATGCCAGCAGCGTCTGTACCCGCAGGTTCTGTTCGCACAGCGCGTCGTTCGCCCGGTCGAAGCGGCCCAGCTCGTAATCCTCTTTTACAAAGGCCTTCACCACCCGCGCGCCCGCTACGTCCTCCTGCATCACGTGGTTTACTCCGTCCAGTTTTTCCTGCACAATGCGAAACAGGGGAGAGGCTTTTTTCAGAAAGAACACGATCAGCGCCAGCAAAAAGGGGAAGCCGCAGGCGGCAACCAGCGAAAACCGTGGCGATTGCCGCCACAGCATAAATACGCCGCCCAGAAACATCACGCCGTTTCGCACAAGGCCGCGGATGGCAAGCCCTACCATATTCTGCACCTGCGTTACGTCGTTGGAAAGCCGCGTGATCAGCGAACCGGTGGAAAACCGATCCGTCTGCGAAAAAGAGAGCGACATGATATGCCCGAACAGATCCTTGCGCAGATCGTTGCCGAACCCCTGCGATGCGATATTTGCAAAAACGCCGCACAGCACGCCGCTGGCGCCGCCGGCCAATACGCAGAGGATCATCTGCACGCCCACTTTAATGATCAGCCCGAAGTTGCTCTGCAGCACCCCCTGATCCACGATCTTTGCCATCAGGTCCGGCTGCCACAGGTCCATTGCCACTTCGCCCACCATAAACAGCGGCGCAAGAATACAGAAGAGCCGGTATTTTTTCAGATATTTCAGCATACCGTTTCCTCCTCCAAACACGCCCGGATCTGATCCAGCAGCGAAATCAGCTCCGTCTCCTTTTCTTTTGACAGCATTGCAGTAATGCGCGCGTCCCGGTCTTCAAAATTCTGCCGCATCCGGTCCGCGGCGTTCGTACCCTTTTCCGTTAAATAGAGCCGCGTACGGCGCTTGTCCGTCTCGTCCGTCTCTTTTCGCAGATATCCGTCCTGCAGCATACTTTTCACCGTCTGGTTTACCGCCGCCGTGGTCACATGGGAAAAATCCGCAATCTCCTTTTGCCCCGCCCCGGGGTTGCGGGACAGGAACAGTATCAGCTTCAGGTAAGATTCCGGTACCCCCAGCCGCGCCGCCGCAGCCCGGTTGCATTTTTCCCAAACAAAATGCGTCATCCCCACCGCCATCATAGCGGTTCGTTTTTTCTTCTGCAAAAAATCACGATCCTTACATTGTTAATATATAATTAAGTTCTTAATTATTATATCCCCTTTTCCAGAATTGTCAAGCGGAAAGGCTGTGGTCGGTAAATTATAATTTGTCGAGCAGAAGCTCGACAGCTAAATTGCCGAATGATCGGCAG
>CAMOVW010000235.1 GCA_946627725.1 uncultured Clostridia bacterium | reverse complement strand
TTCCGCAAACGTTTGCATATTGGATGATACGCAAAACCGTCCCCTGTATCAATGCTGCCGCGTCGTTTGAAACACAGCGCCAAACTGCAATTTATTTACAAAAATTTTTTTGATCTTATTGTAAACCCGAGAGGCTTGTGATACGATAATAATATAATTTGATCAGATCCGGGGGGGATATGATATGCGTGATTTATGCAGCTATGTAAACGTGTTTCAGGGGTGTGGCGAGATCGACCTGCCGAAGCCGGAGGGGATCGCTGCCCGCTGGTTTTTTATCAAGGCCGGCTGCGGCAATACCAGCCCCGCGGCAAGCCTGCCCTTTTCGGCGATCAGCGTGGGGCCCTTCTCCGGCGGGTATCCCACCGGCTATACGGACCATATGCCCAATTCCCATTCCCGTCCGCCCCGGTTCGAGGGCGGAAAAGGGCTGCTGGGCTTTGCCCATCTGCAGCAGAGCGGCACCGGCGCCATCGGGTATTACTATAACTACGCGGTGGTAACGCCCCGCTATGCCGGTTCCCCCGTGCGGCGTGTGCCGGTTTCCGAATCCGGCGAACCCGGCTGCTATACCGCCGTGCTGGAGGATATCCGCTGCGAGCTCACCGTTGCCGGGCGCACCGCGCTGCACAGGTATACCTTCGGCAGCCCCGGCGGCATCGCCGTGGTAGATTTTACCAACAACGGCCTGAACATCCCCGATTGGGGCAGGCAGCCGGTAAACGGCCTTGCCGTGCGGCAGCGGGACGCCTTCTCCGCCGAAGCGGAAGCAACAATAGAGGGGATCAAAATATATTTTGCCGTGCGGGCAAACGCCCCGCTGCAATGCGGCGATACCGGCCTTACCGTACCCGCGCCGGAAAGCGGCCCTCTGCTTTTGTGGGTGAGCCTGTCTCCCCAAAGCGCCGACGCGGCAAATCGCCGGGTAGACGAAACGCCGGATTTTGATACGGCCAAGGCCGACGCCCGCGCCGCGTGGAACCGCCTGCTGGCAAAAATACAGATCGAAACCCCGGATGAGAAGATCAAAGAGATCTTTTATTCCAACCTCTACCATTCGCTGGTCAAGCCCGCGGATTGGAGCGGCGAGAGCTTTTTATACGGTTCCGGCCCCTTCACCGTGGATCTGAACACCCTGTGGGATATGTATAAAACCGAGCTGCCCCTGCTGTTTGCGGTATACGGCAAAGAGATCGGCGAAAAGATCTGCGAAACGCTGCTGCGCCTGTGCGAAACGCTGGGCTTCATGCCCAATTCCATCGGCCTGTCGGATGAATATAAGCAGCCCAACGGGCAGGCCCGCATGCTGGGCTCCTACGCGCTGCTCACCGCCTATCGCTACGGGCTGAACGTGGACCCCGCCCGGGTCCTCAAAAACCTGAAAACCGATCTCGTTGCCCCGGATAAGCGCGATTTTACCGAAACCGGGCGCTGCAAATCCCATACCTTTTTATTGGATATGGCAGAGATCTGCACCCTGGGGGCGGATCTTGCCGAAGAGCTGGGCGATACTGAAAGCGCCGCCTTCCTGCGCCCCTTCGGGCAACTGTGGAAAACGGCCTACGACCCCGCCACCGGCCTGCTGAAGGACGATACCGGCTATTACGAGGGTACGCTGTATAACTATTCCTTCCGCCAGATGGTTGATATGGATGCCCGCATCGCCCTCGCCGGGGGCAAAGAGCGTTTTGTGCGGCTGCTGGACCGCTTCTTCGGCTGCGGCGCGCCCGAAACCGTACAGCCCACCGATCCCCATAACTACGCGCCCGTGGAAGCGGGCATGAAGCTGGGCCGTTTTGAGGGCTTCAATAACGAATCCGATACCGAAGCGCCCTATTCCTATATCTACGCGGGGCGGCACGACCGCGTATGCGAGGTGGTGCGCGGCGGCATGAAGTATATGTTCACCACCGGCCGGGGCGGCATCCCGGGCAACAACGATACCGGCGCGCTCTCGTCTTATTACGTGTTTGCCGCGCTGGGGTTGTTTCCCGTGGCGGGGCAGGATCTGTTTCTGCTCGGCTCGCCCTTCGTAAAAAAAGCGGAGGTCCGCCTGTTGAACGGGAACCTCCTTACCGTGCGCGCCGATGAAACGGACGACGGGCATATTTACGTAAAAAGCGTCAGCTTTAACGGAAAAGAGCTTTCGGATTTCCGCATTTCCGCAAAAGAGCTGCTCCGCGGGGGAGTGCTGGAATTCCGTATGGAAGAATCAAAACAAATCACGTAAACGTCAATTGCTATGAAAGAATTTACGATCAACAAAAACGACGCCGGGCAGCGGGTGGATAAATTCATCACCAAGGCGGTGCCGCTGCTGCCGCAGAGCTTACTGTATAAATATATCCGCTTAAAGCGCATCAAGCTGAACGGCAAGCGCACCGAGATCTCCGCCCGGCTTTCGGCGGGGGACGTGCTGCAGCTGTATATCAACGATGAGTTTTTTGCCCCCGCAAAAGAAACCTACGATTTTCTGCGGGCGGGCAAACAGCTGGATATTTTATACGAAGATGAAAACCTGCTGCTGCTGGATAAAAAGGTGGGGCTGCTCTCGCACCCGGACGAGGGCGAGTATACGGATACCCTGATCACCCGCGTGCAGCGCTATCTGTACGAAAAGGGGGAGTTCGACCCCAAAGCGGAATCCTCTTTCGCCCCGGCGCTGGTCAACCGCATCGACCGCAACACCGGCGGCATTGTGATCGCCGCCAAAAACGCGGAGGCGCTGCGCATTCTGAACCAAAAACTGAAAGACCGGGAGATCAAAAAACACTATCTGTGCGTGGTGATCGGGCGGCCGCCGAAAACGGCGGATACCCTTACCGCCTATATGACCAAAGACGAAAAGAAAAATAAGGTAACCGTTTTCGATTCCCCCGCCCCCGGCGCAAAAACCATGGTCACCCGCTATACGGTGCTGCAAAGCGCCAAGGGCCTTTCGCTGTGCGAGGTGGAGCTGCTCACCGGCCGCACCCACCAGATCCGCGCCCATATGGCCCACGTGGGCGCGCCGCTGCTGGGGGACGGCAAATACGGCACCAACGCCGCCAACGCGAAATTCGGCGGATACAAAAAACAGTTTCTGTATTCCTACAAAACCGTGTTCGATTTTTCAACCGACGCCGGTTTGCTCAATTACCTGAAGGGCAAAGCCGTAACCGCCGAAAACGTGTGGTTCGCCGAAGATTTCCCGGATCAGATCCTGACCGCGAAATAAAGCGAGGCGGAAGGGCATTCCGAAACCGCCGGTAAGCTCCCCTCAGATGGACAGATGCGAGGATCGCGCGATATGAAAAAACTGTACTTTTCCGAATATTCCTCCCCGGGCGCAAACGAAAAAACGGACGAACTGAAGGCCCTGTTCTCGCGTGTGCGCGAAACGGCGCCGTCGACGCGCTTTTGCCCGGAACGGGATCCCTATCCGGAGGACAAACGCATCCGGGCGCTCCGTTTTTCAGGCTTATCAAACGGAGAAAACGAAAACAGCGTGTTCGCCTATATCGGTTTCCCTGAAAACGCCTCGGCTGCGTCGCCCGTACCGGGTATCGTGCTGGTGCACGGCGGCGGGGGCCACGCATATGCCGAATGGGTGCGGTACTGGACGGATCACGGCTTTGCCGCGATTTCGTTTGACGGCTTCGGCCAGACCTACGCCGGGCCGGATCACACCTACGAACCGGCGTTGGAGTTTTGGAGGCCGGATCCCGATGCCCACGTCCCGCGGGACGGTTTCGTTTTCAGTGATAAGCCGTTTGAGGAGCAGGGGTTCACCTATTACGTGGCGGACGTGATCCTGGCGCACAATCTTCTGCGGGCGGACCGGCGCGTGCACCGGGATAAGATCGGCGCAACGGGGATCTCCTGGGGCGGCTTCGCCCTGAGCATCGCCATCTGCTACGACCGCCGTTTTGCCTTTGCCGCGCCGGTTTACATCGGCGGGTTTGCGGACGTTTCCGAAACGCCTTGGGGCGCGTGCTTCCGCGGCCCGATGGTAACGGACGTGTGGGATGCGAAGCTGCTGTCGGGTGAGGTGGAAACGCCGGTGCATTTCTTCAACGGCGACGGCGACCCGTTTTATGACGCGAACGCCTCCACCGCCTATGCCGCCGCGCTGCAAAACGGCGCGCTGACGCTGCTGCCCGGCTTCACCCACGGGCAGACCGAGGGGGCTTCCGTCCCGGAGCTGTTGCGCTTTGCCGAAGAGCAAACGGGAGGCGTACCGCGGAACATCAAAATAGAATTCCTCGCCGCGGCGGGGGACGGCGCAGCGGTGCGCTTTACGCTGCCGGAGGACGTAAAACGCGCCGACGTATGCGTTTACTACAAAACCGAAGAACTGATCTATGACGGTAAATATTTACGGGAGCTGTGGAGCTGCGCGCGGACGACGGTTTCGGGCCGCGAAGCGCATGTATGTATCCCGCGAAGAGCGAGGCTGTTCTATTTTTCCGTAGAGGGCAGAACAGAAGGCGATCCCGATACGATGCTGCACGCCTCCACAGGCGTTTTCAGCAGAAAAACGTGGCAAAACGCGGAACAATAAAACAGGAGGATGAGAGCATGAACGCACAGGACAGAATGATGCAAAAAAAGTGGGGGATCTTCAACCACTTTCTTTACGGCAGTGAAAAAGGGTATACGGATTGGCGCGGCGAAGATCCGGTAGAGATCCGCAAAATGGCGGCGGAATGGAACGAGCAGGTCGATTCCTTTGATACCCAAAAGCTTGCCGAAACCCTGCATGAGATCGGCTGCGGCTACTATTTTATTACCGTGATGCAGGGCACGCGGTTTCTGATCGCCCCGAACGCGGCTTATACCGAGATCACCGGCATTGCGCCGGGCGAGGCCTGCAGCAGGCGCGATCTGATCCGCGATATCGGCGAGGCGCTGCGCAAATACGATATCGATCTGTTTCTCTATTACACCGGCGACGGCCCGCACTTCGATAAAACGGCGGGCCCGGCGATGGGTCTCTATGAGGATTACGAGGCGAATATCCGCGGCAGGGTCGATATGCGTTTTGTGAAAAACTGGGCCGCCGTGCTGGAGGAATACGCCGTGCGCTACGGCACGCTGGTAAAAGGCTGGTGGGTAGACGGCTGCTACGAAAGCCTCGGGTATAATAACGAATTGCTTTCCGTATACGACGCCGCCATAAAGCGCGGCAACCCCGATGCGCTCGCGGCTTTCAACAGCGGCACGGCCAGCTACGTGCACCCGGACGGGGACGACACGCCAATCAAATGGTACGAGAACGAGGGCTTTACCTGCGGCGAGGATAACGATTTTACCTACGTGTTCAAAAACCGGTTCACCGACGGCGCGCAGAATCATCTTCTGATCCCCTTCGGCAACTACCGTAACGGCGTCGTCAGCGCGGGCTGGCGCAATACCGGCGTGCGCCGATCCAAAGAATACGTGGCGGAGTATATCAAAAAGAACAACGCCGCGGGCGCGGTGATCACAGTGGATATCTTCGTGGATTGCCACGGCAATTTCGATCCCGAACAGGTAGAAGCGCTCAGATATATCGGCAGGCAGCTCTAATGATACAGGGTACGGTTCCAATGTCATTAAGTTAAGATAAAGACGGCGTTTCAGCTCTGGGGTAACAATCGTTTTTTGGTGCGCCACTGTAGGGACGATTATCAATCGTCCGCCGGAATACAG
>CAMOVW010000234.1 GCA_946627725.1 uncultured Clostridia bacterium | reverse complement strand
TCCCGCACCGAAGGTGCATTCGCCCGTTCGCGCAGCGAACAGATAAATTATAATTCGGTATCAGCAAACGTCCGGTTCGGGAGAAGCCTCGGGCGTAAAGTATTTCCGGCTGGCCAGAATGGCAGCGCCGCTCAGCGCGCATAGGCCTGCGCCCAGAAGAAAAGCGCCGGAGAGGCTGCAGTCTGCCATTTTGCCGTAGGCCAGAGAGGTTCCGGCGGAGGTGACGTCCATAATGACGGAAAAGATACTCAGCTGCGTGGCCCGGTCTGCGGTTCGCACCTGCCGGTTGAATACCAGCGTGTACAGAGGGCCTGCCAAAGCGCTGACGGCTGACATCACGACAATCGCCAATACGGACAGAACCCCGGAGCGCGTCCATGCCAGAAGCAGACACATAACGCCGGAAAGGAACGCCGCGCCCGCGCCCAAGGTCAACGACCCTATTTTATCCGATACCTGCTGCGAAAAAGCGCTGATCAGAGAAATGCCCGATACCGCAAGATAAATGAGCCCCATTGCCTGCACCGGGATATTGCAGCGGAGGTATTGGTTTTGATTGAGCCAAACCGTTACGGACTGATTTGTTTCATTGAAGAGCGCCGCTGCAACCAGAAGAAGCAGAAACCGGGGGCTTTTCAGCGTTGAGAGAAATAATCTCCAAAAGTCCTTTATCTGCGTTCTGCGCGCGGCCTCCGGCAATCGTACTTCCCGAATGGCAAGAGCCAGCAAAGCGGCGATCCCGTAGCTGACGACAGTGGCAAGACCGGCGAGCGCGTAATTGTCGCCGATAAACAAAGAGAACGCGCCCGCGCTGATCAGCAGGCCGGCAGTTCCGAACGCGGAGCATCGCCCCAATACTTTTTGGCTGTTTTCAGGAGAAGCGGACAGATACAGAATACTGTCTGTTACGCCTGAGAGCCCCGCAATGGCCGCGGAGAGAAAAACCCGCTCCAACAGAAATACGCCGAAACTTCTTGCCTGCCAGAACACTGCCTTGGAGACAAAGAAAATACCGCAGCTGAAAATCATCGTCCGGCGATAACCGATCCGGTCCGCGATGAGGCCCCAGGGGAGCTCCAAAGCAAGCGTAAGCAGAAACGAAATACTCTCGATCAGAGCGATCTGCCCCAAAGATAACCCACGGGCCTGGCGGTACAGGGAAGCCACAGGGGCGTAAAAAACCATCCCCTGAAAAAAAGTGACGGCATACATCAGGGGAATGTTCCGGGATAAACGGGCGCCGGTAGAAGCGCCCTTTAATCGTTTGTTCATATCACATGCTTCTTTCTTTGATCCGTTTTTTGATTCACATATTTATGCTCCCGGGCTTTCTCGGAAGCTGAAAACGCCCCCGCAGGGCGCAAAAAGACCGCAAAAATCCCTTGGTCACAGACGGGTTCTTTTTGCGGCTTTTATTATGTGATTATCAAATGGGACGAAATTGCATGGAACCGATCTCCTCTCTGTATTTATTATATCTCAAAAGAAGATTCCTTGTCAACAGAATGAACCACCATCGGGATCTGTTTGTGGTATACCATAAATCCCGATAAAACAAAAGATATATTTGTAGACTTTTATTTCACTTTTTATTATAATAAAATGCAGGCGACGGTGAAGATCTAATGTCGTAAAATCTCCGATAAGGCGTAAGATAGATCACGTTTCTGTGATTCAGATACAGGAGGGGCGTATGAAAAATACGGAACAATTAAACAATTCTTTACGTTTTATTTCCGATTTGAATCCATCCGTTTCAACGGTTTGTTTCGGGCTGTATTTCCGCGTAGGCTCGGTAAATGAAAACGAAAATAATTGCGGTATTTCACATCTGACGGAGCATATGTTTTTCCGCAGATTAAATCATATGAAGAATAAAGAGCTGTATTACCGTATGGAATCCATCGGCGGGGCGATCAGGGGCTGCACCACAAGATTATACGTGTTTTTTGAGTTGACGGTACTCAGCGAATATGCCCGGGCTGCGTTTGATTTGATGAATCAATTTTTATGCCGGTTCTCATGGACGGAAGAGGAGGTCGACGCGGAACGGCAGATCGTTTTGAATGAAATGGCCGTGGTGGGCAACAGCACGGATGCTTTAAATGCTGCGCTGACGGGCGATCCGTCTTTTTTGCTGTCGGTAAAGGGAACGCCGGATTCTCTGTATGAGATCACCGCAGCGGACGTCAATGCGTGGAAAAACCGTTATTTCAACTGCGGAAACGGCTGTTTTATCGTTACGGGCAATATCGGAGATGCGGATCTCTCGGATATGAAAAGGATGCTTCAGGCGCATGAAGCTGCGCCGGTGTTGCCCCGTGTGGAAATCATGCCCCCCACGGCTTTTCATCGCAGTGCCGAAGAATATCTGTTTTGTGACGGCGATAAAAATTTTGCAGACGTTTATATTTTTTTCGATCTGGATCTGCGGGAGATCGATTGGGTAACTGCGATGATCATTTTTGACGCATTTTGCAACGGAGACGGATCAAAGTTATCTTTCGCGATGAAAGAAGAACAGGGAATAGTTTATGCAGTAAATTCGGAGATCAGAGAATACGGATCCTATGGAAGCTTAATGATCAGCTGGTGCGTTTTGGATGAGGATCTTATTGAAAGCATAGAACTGTTTTTTGCGTTGTTGGGTGAATTTAAAGAGGGGATCTCTGCAGAGGAATTGGCGTCTTCGATTCTCTTTTCAACGTCGAACATGAAAAAGTACCGCGATATTCCGAAGGAGCTGAACGGCATGTACGGATACTACGATTATATCGTCGATATTCCTGTTTCCGTGGAGGAAAGCGCCGCGATGCGGGATACCGTTACCGCCCGCGGAATAAACGAAGCCGCCGCAAAGATTTTTGACAGAAAAAATATGTTTGTTGAAGTAGATTTCAATCGGGAGCATGTGGATGTGGAGACGGTTAGAAAACTTTTTGTTCAATAACCTTTACTTGTTTCGTATTTTTTGCGGTAAAGGAAAAGGTGATCTTACGGAACTTGTCTTGACGCAAAAGACACGTTCAAAAAACTGATGGCTATGTTTGATATCGGATAAAAACGAACAGGGGTTTTCCTTTGCGGAAGACCTCTGTTTCATATTCGTGTTTGTTCAGGATTCGGTCGCTTCGCCGGCGGAGATGGTTTCCGCTAAGGCGGCGCGGCGGGCGTTGAGCTCGGCGTACATTTTGTCGCGGGTGTTTTTATCGATCTTATAGGCGAACATGGGCAGAATGCTCAGCATGGCGAGGCAGGCCGGGATCAGGGTGCTCATGGCGAAGATCCATTTCTGCGCGTGCTCGGTCTGGGGGCGCACCTCGGTGTAGGCGGTGGGGTCGTAGCCGATCCACAGCTTTAATTTGGGGGTGATCACACTGTTCAGGCGCGAAGGGATCTTGCACAGGATGGTGCTTGCCACCGAGAGGGTGGCCTCGTTGCGGCAGCCGGTTTTCCATTCGATATAGTCGTTGCACTCGTTGCGGATCTCGTCGCCGGAAATGCTTTGAATGCCCTGGAAGCTGGCGAAAACGATCTCCCACAGCGCGGTGATCGGGTACATGGGCAGCCGGTTCTGGAAGAAGCGGTTGCCGTCTTTTGTTTTAAAGAACATGCCGTATAAAAACACCGGAATATAGCAGATCTTGGGCGCGGTCTGGCTGAGCATGTAGAGGGCCTTTGTGGAGTGCTTTGAAGCGAGGTTGTTGTATTTCGCAAAGCCCAGGGGCTGAAAGAACACGCTGGGGATGCCCGCAAAGGTCTCGAAGGTGGTTTGGAACAGCACCCAGCGGTAGTAGTTGTTGGTGTAAATGCCGGTGTTGAAGGAGCCGAGGGCGTTGGAGATCATATACATCAGCACGGGCTTGTTTGTGAACACAATGCGTAAGCTGTCGCGGATGCGCGGCACCTCTATGCTCTGATGTACGCGCTCTTTAGCGATGCGGGAATACCACAGCACCACAAGCCCCGCCGCAATGCCGGTGGCCGGGCCGAAGCTCATCAGCACCCGGCGGATCAGCCCGTGGCTGCCGCTGTCGGGGGATTTGATCAGCCCGTGAGTGATGAAATCCAGCAGAAATTCAATGATCGTGTTGGGCAGGCCGGCGTAGAACAGGTTGCAGTATTTGGTGACCGCCAGCAGCCGACGCCGGTCGGAAGGGTATGGCGTGATGGTGGAAAGATAGCCGGAGGTGGCCACCGCCTTGAAGTTTGTTACCGTTTCCATCAGCAGTTCCAGCGCGATATAGGCGATAAATTTGGGCAGATAATCAAAATCGTTTACGTGCGCCTCAGAGAAGAAGGCGGGCAGCAGCCAGAACAGGCTTACAAACAGCGCGTAAGGCAGGCCGGTAAAGAAGAAGTAGGGCACAAATTTGCCCCAACGGGTGCGGGTCTTTTCAATCACGCCGCCGATGACGATATCGTCCACCACGTCCCAAATGCCGGCGAACACGTTATACAGCGATTGTTTGTTCAGGTGGATCTTCAGGATGCTGTCCACAAACAGCTCCTTCTGGCTGTCGATATTAAAGCCCGCGCTGCCGTCAAACAGCATATAGCCGATGGTCTCTTTGCGCGATACCACCCGCCGGTCCACCGTGGTCATTTTACGCAGACTGCGGGTAACCTCCTCATCGGAGCCGTGCTCGGCGATATAAACAACCTCCTGTTTATTCCATTCGCTCATGCGTTGCCGCCCCCTTCCGCTGCCAGCTTTTGCTCCTGCGCCTCCCGCAGGTCCGCCAGCGCCAGCAGCATTTTACGCTGCAGCTCTGGTTTGCTTATACCGGCTTCCACATACCGGAAATACTCTTCGCTGGGGATGCCGCCGATCAGGCACTGCGTGTATTTTACCGGTATCCCCTTTTTGATCAGAAATACGTTGTAGGCGAACAAAACCAGCAGCAGCGCCAAATACAGATACGCGCCGATACCGAGCGACGCGGGGTTTGGATCCTCAAACACCTGCGGCGCGCCCTTTGCCCCGGCCGCCGCGGCGCAGATCATGGCGCCCGCCGCGCACAGTATCTGAAAGCCGTGGGTGATCAGCACGCGTATTTTGCCGTGTTTGCCCAGCGACATGATAATAAGGATCAGATTTACAAGGATCATTGCCGCCGAAACCAGCAGCAGCACGGCGGAAAGGCACATGGGGTCTTTCAGCGCCTTGCCGAGCACCGCGCCGAAGCCTGCGGCGTTGATGCGCTCCACCACGCCGATCACGTTCAGGTGCTTGTTGCCGCCTTCGGTTTGCAGCAGCTTCAGAAACAGCGCCCCGGCGGGCAGCAGGGTGAGCGGAATGCGGGCGATCGCCCATTTTGAGCCGGCGAAGGCGGCCTTCGCCCGGTCGATGCGGGGCTGAAACAGCGCGTGTTCCCGTTCTGCCTTTTCCGCCTCGTCCAGCAGCCGCTGGTTGGCGTCGTAGTAGTTCAGGTTCACGCCGCACCCGGGGCATTCCGGTTTCCAATCGAACAGATGCAGCTTTCTTCCGCAATGCGGACAGGTTGACATATGATGTGCCTCCTTTTTGACGGTTCTGTATAAGAGGTGGGGATTGTTAAAATTATAATTTGTCGCGCTGTGTTACTATTGCGACGCGGCAGGCGGGACGGCGGGACGGTTCCAATGTCATTAAGTTAAGATATGCGAAGCCTGCATGAAAGAGAACGGCAACCCTATGCGGCGCCTGTGAAATCCTGTAGGGACGATTATCAATCGTC
>CAMOVW010000233.1 GCA_946627725.1 uncultured Clostridia bacterium | reverse complement strand
GCTCCTTACTATATCACGTGCCGCAGGCACATATCGCGCCGCAGGCATATCGCGTCCATCGGACATATCGCGGATCCGTCAGGATCACATTATGAGCGAAGCGAATAACAAGGTTCTGACGAAGTCAGGTTCTTATATCGCTGTCGCGCCAACTGCGCGACACTCTGAAACTTACCCTCTCTTTTCCCCCGCCGCGGTTATCGTCAGCTCGTCGCCGGGGGCGGTATCGATCCCTTTGTACAGATCCTGCGCGGAAAGAGACAGGGGTTCGCCGTTCAGGGATACGGTAAATTCTGCCGCGGGGAATACCACGCGCAGCGGCATGCCTTTTTCGGATACGATGCGCGCGGACCGCACGGCGCCGTTTTTATATACGGCGGATACAAGGAATGCGCCGTTCGCCCGCAGATTTTCGTAAGTACAATCCAAACGGGGATCCCAATCGGGGAAGACGCGCACCACGCCCTGATGGCTCTGCAGCGCCATTTCGTTCAGCGCGGTGGCGTTTACGGCACAGTATTCCAGCCCGCCGCCGCCCTCGCTGTGCAGCAGATTCGGCATAGTGGTTCTGCGGTTGAACTCCCGCAGGCGGTCCGTCATAAAGGCGGGGTCGAAGCCCACCCTTGCGCCGATGGCGTAAAAGGAGGAAACGGCATTGCCGTCCAGAAAACAGTATTTGCGCTGCTTTACCGTATTGCGGGCGATCTGAAGGTCTTCTTCGGGGGAATCGAGCCCCACGCAGCCGCAGGGGAAGATATGCTGCTGGCCCACGTCGTTGCCGTCGTTCCAGCGCATGCCCTTTTCGGTGTAACGGTAAACCCGTTTTCCGCGCCGCAGAAAGGTGGGGAACGGCGAAAGCCGGTCAAGCAGATCCTGCCATTTTGCGCGGCGGCCTTCGTCCACGCCCAGCGCGGCGGCCATATCGATGGCGGCGGGGATGCACAGGCGCAGAAGCCCCAGCGTTACCACGTTGTTTTTATCGTGTACCTCCGGATAATCCTTTTCGTCGAAGCCATCCTTATAATACGGCACCTCATGGGCGGCGTCGTCCGGAACCGAGAACCGGCCGTTTTCTTCCACGGCGTAATCCGTAAAGAAATCGAGGCATTCCCTGAGATAGGGGTAGGCGTGGTCGCGGGCGTAATCGATATCGCGGGTGGTATTCCAGCGGAACACGGCGATATCCGCGGCATGGATGGCGTCGTTTTTCTGGCCCATAAAGGGGCGCTCGAATTCATAGCGGATGCCCGGGATAAACTCGGTCATATAACCCTTCGGCGCGATGCCGCAGGGGAACAGCACGCCGCCGCAGCCGTATCTTGCGGCAAAGGCTTTGCCGCGGGGCACAAATTCCTCCAGCGGGGTGAGATAGCCTTCCGTAAGCTCCGGATGGTTTGAGGAACAGGCGGGGTAAAAAGGCGCCTGAAAATTATAATTCAGGTGATAATCGCTGTGCCAGTTCGGGCGTTCCACCGTAATAAAATTAGCGTACAGCCCCGGCGGGAATTTTTTATTGCGGGCGCTCACCGCCAGAAAATACTGTGCGGCGTACCACTCGTTTTCCAGCGCGGAATCGGACGGGGTAAACCGGGATTTCTGCCAAAACCCCTTCCAGAACGCCGCATGGGCGGATTTCAGCGCGTCAAATTCCGCCGCGGTAACGCCGGAAATTTTTTCCGCCACCAGCGCCTTGGGGTCGGCGACGTCGTGATTGGTGGCAACGAAAGCATAGATCCGGCCGTCGCCCATTTCGCGCAGGGCGGCAAACACATGGGTTTCGTACAGGCATTGCGGCCCCGTAAAGCTGCGATATACGCCGCTTACCTCCCCGGCGGCGAACGCGCCGTTTTCACCGGCCGTATCGCCCAGATCGTAGGCGCAGATACGGGGATGGGCGCGCTGCAGCCCGGCGGTTTCGATCAGCACGGCGTTTTCGTCGGCGGCAACGCGGATCTCAAGCGAAGCCGTATCGGTTCCGCAGGCAAACCGGCAGCGGAGCACGGCCTCGTCCATATCCTGCTCCACATGATAATTGTTATACTGCGCCGCGGGGATGGGGATATCGATATAGCCCACGGGCCGCAGGCCGCCGTCGCTCTCGTTTTCCACCGCGTGCCACACGTCGGTTTTGGAAAGGAAGAGGCGCATGCCTTCAGGGCTGTTGCCCAAAATAACGGCGAGATCGCCGTTGCCGGTCACGGCGCCGTCCGGCATGGACTCGACGCCGCTGCGTTCCGGTTTTGCGGTGATCACCGCGATATGTTTCATTTTTTGAAATTCATTTTCAGTCAGGTTTTGCATTTGGTTCTCCATTCAGGACCGTGTTTGCGGGAACCTCCGCAGGGGCGGCCGTTCCCGGATCTTGTTCATCGCTGAGCGCATCGGCGCGCGCCTGCAGCTCTCTCATGATCTCGCGGTGCTTTTCGTCTGTGAAATCCCAGAAGAAAATATAGGGCAGCGTCATCAGAATGTAGCCTACCAGATCGAACGCCACGCCCACCAGCATACATTTCAGGCGCACGTCGTCCATATACAGCACGTCCCAATCGGAAGTAAAGCCCATACCGACGAAGATCAGCGGGATCACAAGGCCCACCAGGGACGTGATGGGGCTGGTAAACCAACCGATCAGGCCCTGATACCCCTCGAAGCGTTCGCCGGAAAGATACATCTGATAGTCGCTGATGCGGATGTTCATATCGTTTTTTACAACCTTGATGGCGGAGCTCAGCGCATTGCTGAGCACCAGCCCCACAAAGAGCAGCGCGCCGCAGGCCCAATTCATTTTGCCGAGGAAGAGAATGGCTACGATATAGATCGCCGAGCACAATACGTTTACGAGCTGGTTGAACACCATCAGCGATTTATACTGGAACCGCTTGCGGATCCAGGGCGCAAGAAACTGGCCGGGGGCGCCCGCCGCCTTCAGCGCGATTTCGGCGATGGAAAAGATGAGGCCGGTTTCACGCCAGGTATAGATCAGCAGGATCGTTTTTACGCTGAGCATGCCGTTGCCGAGCGAATCGAGCAGCTCAACCACCTTGTTGATCCAAAGGTATTTGTTTTTGAAGATGCCCTGTACGCAGGTCCAGAAAGAGAAATACTCTTTCTTTTCAATGGGGGGCGCGGGGATGCGTTCTTTGATTTTTCCGAGAGATATAAACATGAACACGGAGCTGATCAGGAAGAACACCGGCAGCAGATACCGGAAGGTATCGCGGTCGCGGATGCCGTCCACAAACATGGCGCCTGCGATGGTGGGCAGAATAAAGTTGACGATATTCTGCAGAAGATGGCTCAGCTTAACGGGGATGGAATTCACGATCAGGCGTTCCTGCTGATCGGGGCTGATGTTATACGCCACGCTCTCCGTATGGCCGGTAAAGCCGAACATGCCGTAGAGCTGGAAGAGCAGAAACAGCTTCCAGACCCGCTCCGTCATGGGCAGCTCATAAAGCGGCAGCCAGCAGATCAGGATAGCCATCGTAACGCCCTGCACGATATTGGCATAGGCGAACAGCTTATACCGCCCCAGCTTTTTGAGCAAGAGCTTGCGGATCATAATACCGCGGAAGCCGCCCCAGCCGTTTACAAGGAAGTAAGCGCCGAAGATCTTGAAAATACTGAACGCGTCCAGCCCCGGCCACTGGGTATCCAGCGTATTGCGGAGGCTTTCGGGCAGCAGAACGGAACAATTGAAAATCAGCAGCAGAAGCCCCAGCGCGGCAAAGGAAAGATATACGCCGAAGTATTTTTTTTCTACCTTTTTCGGCAGGAAGCCCAGATTTGCGTCCACACCCATGGAAAGGATATTCCACAGGTAATTGATGGCGAGAAAGAAAGTATTGATCGCGGCGAAGGTGAGCAGCGGGATCTGATAATAGAACGCCACCAGATAGCACCCCGTGCCGAAGGAGAGAAAGCCGGTAAGGTATTTCAGGGTATAATCGCCGCCCACGGCGCCGAAGATGGAAAGATATTCTCTATAGGGCACATATTTGCCCTCGGGAGGCGTTTTCCAGTGTTTTTTTACATCGGAGAGGACTTCTTTTACGCTTCTTTTTGCTTTTGCCTCAGCCATTCTTCTTAGCCTCCTCTCTGAAATTGTTCAGCTTTTCTTCCTGAAACGCGCGGATCAGCGCTTCGCTCTCCGCTCTTGTTTTTCCGAATTGCGGTTTCGGCGCTTTCCATGCCGCGCCGATCTTGATGTTTTTCGGCAGCCACGCGTCGCCCAAAGCAATGCTTTCCTCATCCGCCGCGCCCAGCAGAACGTCTTTCATGCCGCCGCAGGAGAAGAAGGCGTGATGGCGGATTTCTTTTAACGACGCGGGGAGATACAGGCAGGGGGCGATATTGCCGCATTTTGAGAAGGCGTCCGAGCCGATCTTCTCAATGCCGTCCGGCAGGGTAAAGCCCGTGCCGAGAAGGGTATCCGACGCCGGGTCGTATTCGTAAGCGCCGAGCCTGCCGCAGTCGAAGAAGGTCATATCGCCGATCTCTTTCAGGGTGGAGGGCAGCGTAACGTCTCTGAGGCGGCTGTTTTTCAAGAAGGCGAAGGTGCGGATGCGCTCCACGCCCTGCGGTACGGTATAGGCCTCGGGATAGATGAATTCCTCCGGGTTTTCCGTGGGCTGCTGACCGTAACAAACGGGATAGAGGATCAGCGTTTTGCCGTCTTTGGTAAACAGAACGCCGTCAACGTCCTTAAACCATTTGTTTGCCGGGTCCACGGTGATCCGCTGCAGCTTTTTCGCGTTGTAAAAGGCGGTTTCCGCTATGTATCGCACCGAAGCGCCGATATAAAGCTCTTCGGCGTTTTCATCCGCGTTAACGGCGTATTCGCGGATGCCCAGAACTGGTTTGGTTTCGTCCGGATCGTTGCCGTTGCGGTCGCGCACATAATCGATACGCAGCGTTTTGGTTCCGGCGTTGCCGTTAAAGCTGTAAAAGATCCAGCCGTTGACGTTTTCATCCCCGCCGATGGCCGTTTCTTCCTTATATTTATACGGCGCACGGGAAACGGACTTCAGAGAGATCGTGATAGAGGTGGAAACAAAAACGACCAATACCAGAACAAATACGATCTTCTGCCATTTTTTCATAAAGGATACGCCTCCTTAACGTAAATCAATCCTCTTTTTTGCCGTATTGCAGCCAGGCGGTATAGGCTTCTGCGTAATTGGTTTTAAAGGCCGTAACGCCCAGCGTTTGCAGCGCGCGCCACCATTCGGGATAATCGCCCAGATTGGAGAACACCTTTACGCCCATGCCGGTAAGCATCTCCACGTCCTCTTTTGTAAACCACTTATCGTTAAGGCCCACCTCGTACAGGCCCGCTTCTTTGATAAACGCGAGGTTCTTTTCGTCCAGACGGCGGAAGTTGGCCCCGGTGCGCAGCCCTTCGGGCACGCCGCCCTCTTTCATCACCTGCTGCATCTCTTCAAGGATCTCCCAATGGCCGGAGAATACGATATAGCGGCTGAGGTTGGAAGAGGTTTTCAGAATGGGATAGATGGCACGGAAGGTACCCGGCGCGCAAAGCTCGATCTCGATGGTGATATCGGAATCCACACCTGCAAACCACCGGTCGAATTCGGCGAAGGTGGAAAGGTGGGTCACGCGGGTATCGGTCTCTTCAAAATAACGGATCTGCTCTTCGGTAAAGGTACGGGAAGAGCCCTCCCCTTCCGAATACGGCACCGGCGGGTGAAAGGGCAGCAGATGCCCGGCGTAGGGGATCTC
>CAMOVW010000232.1 GCA_946627725.1 uncultured Clostridia bacterium | reverse complement strand
AGCAAAAAAATTTCACTTTATAATTTGTCGCACCGAGCGACAAATTATAATTTACACATTCCCGCGCTCCGGTTACATTTTTGTAATCCGCGGCGGGGACTTTTTTTGTCGAATGGCATTGCATTCCGTCGGGTTTTGTGGTATTTTTGAGGGAGATTATTTTTGAGTGATTTTTCGGAGAGATATTTATGAAAAAAAACGTACAACGGGTTTTGTTTTACGGCGGGCAGGTGCTGGTGGGCGCGGCGCTGTCGGTGGGGCTGATGGCGGGCGTGCTGCATATCGGCAGCACGGGCGTAAAGAGCGCGGCGGCCCCGTCGGCGGATCAGGTTTTGCGGCAGCTGGATAACGGCGACGCCCAATCCTCCATCGACCGGCTGATCGAGAGCCGTGATGAGAGCCGCTTTGTGGAGGAGGAGAACAGCCGCATTCTTGCCGAGGCCGCCGAGGGCTTTAACGAAGCGGGCTGGCACAGCTCCGAAGAAAAAGAAGAGGGCAACGGCGATAAAGGCGTATGGGCCAAGTTCAAGGATTACGCCGTGCTGGGGGATTCCCGCGCCGTGGGCTTTTCGTTTTACAGTTTTCTGGAATCCCGCCGGGTGCTGGCGGAGAGCGGCGCTTCCATCATCAGCATCCCCTCGCATTACGACGAGCTGCGCAGCCTGAGCCCCTCGTATATCATCTTCTGCTTCGGCCTGAACGATTCCGGCAGCCGCAGATGGATGGACGGCGAGAGCTACGCCGCGGAATTTATGGAGTATATCGAAGAGATCCGTTCTTTTCTGCCGGACGCCAAGTTTATCATCAGCTCCGTTCTGCCCACCACGGACGCTTCTCTGGAGCGCAACCCGGGCTGGAAGCGCATTGAGCTGTATAACGCCTCGCTGAAAGTGGAATGCCCCAAGCACAACGTGGTGTTTGTGAATAACGACGGCATCGCCGCCCGATATATGGATACGCTGTGGGAGCCGGACGGCGTTCACCTTTCTCCCGCCTTTTACCCCTATTGGGCCAATAATATTTACAGCGGCATTCTGCAGGCGCGGGCGGCCGCCGCGGGCATAGGGGATGCGGATACAACCGAAACCGAAACCGAAACCACCGCTTCCGCCGCCGAAGACGATTATTATGAAGACGGTTACGACGAAGATTACGGTGACGAAGATTACGGCGATGAAGATTACGAGGATTAACGCGGACGGAAGAAACGAGGAGAACGTATGAAGCTGAAAATTTACGCGGCGGCGCGTTTGCTGGCGCTGTGCGGCATTGCGGCCATTGTGGCGCTGGGCTTTGCCGGAAAAAAGAGTATCGTAAGCGACGCCCCCTTTGAAACCGTGCTGAGCGCGGTAACGGACAAGGTGGAGCTTTCCACAATGCAGAAGGGCGAAAATCAGATGATCCGCCGCCTTTACGGGATCTCGCCCGCCGATTACGCCGAATGCGCGCTGTATTATCCCACCACCAATATGGGCGCGGAAGAGATTTTGCTGGTAAAGCTGAACCAGGGCCAATCCGCCGACGCGCTGGTTGCCGCCGCCGAGCAGCGGGTGAAGGACCAGCTGAACGTGTTTGAGGGCTACGGCGCGGAGCAGGTGGCGCTGCTCAGCGACCATGTGAAGATCGAAGCCCCCGGCAATTATTTTCTGTTTATTGTAAACGCCGAAGCCGACGCGGCTGCCGCCGCATTTTACGAGGTGCTGTGATATGTCGCTGAACAGTCTGTTTTTTGTATTTTTGTTTTTGCCTGTCGGCTGGCTTTTGCAGCGTTTTGTGCCCGAAAAAGGGAAAAACGCCGTGCTTCTGCTGCTCAGCGTCGCCTTTATCGCATGGGGCAGCCCCCGGGATATGCTTCTTATCCTCTGCAGCGCGTTGTTCAATTTCTTTACGGCGCTGGAGCTTTCGGGCCTGCAGCGGCGGGGTAAGAAAAAATACGCCGCGGCGGTGTTCGCCTCCGGCGTAGTCGTGAATCTGGGGCTGCTGCTGTTCTATAAATACACCGGCTTTGCGTTGGGCATATTCGGCGCGGCGCAGGCGATCACGCTGCCCGCGGCCCCGGTGGGCATCTCTTTCTATACCTTTTCGGCGCTGTCTTTTCTTACGGACGTAAAGCGGGGCAAGGCCCACGCCCCAAAGGATTTTATCGACCTTGGGCTGTATCTCACCTTCTTCCCGAAGTTTATCTCCGGCCCCATCGTCACCTATGCGGATTTTGAAAAAGAGCTGCACGGCCGCGGGGTTGACGCCGCCCTGATCGAAACCGGCGTTACCCGCTTTACGGTGGGCCTTGCCAAAAAGCTGGTGCTGGCGGACAGCCTCGCCCTCACCTTTACTTCGATCAGCGCCCTGCCGGTTCAATCCCTTACCGTGGCGCATGCATGGCTGGGGCTGCTGACCTACGCCTTTATGCTGTATTTCGATTTCAGCGGCTATTCCGATATGGCCATAGGCCTGGGCAACGCCTGCGGGTTCCGGTTTGCGGAAAACTTCAATTATCCCTACCTCTCCGTCAGCATTACCGATTTCTGGCGCCGCTGGCATATCTCGCTGGGCCGCTGGTTCCGCGATTACGTGTATATCCCCATGGGCGGCAGCCGCGTGGGGCGGCTGAGAACGGTGCTGAATCTGGCGGTGGTATGGGTGCTTACCGGCCTGTGGCACGGCGCAAACTGGACCTTCCTTGTATGGGGCGTGTATCACCTTGTATTGCTGCTGCTTGAAAAATTCCTGTTCGGCGGCCTGAAGAAAAAGCTGCCCAAGGCCGTGAATATCATCCTCACCTTCTTTTGCGCGGTGCTGGGCTGGGTGCCCTTTTTCTCGCCGGATCTGTCTTACGCGGGCGGCTTCCTTCTGCGCCTGATCGGCGTGGGCGGCGCGGGTGTTATAAATACGGACGCCCTCTATCAGCTGCAAAGCGGCGCGGTATGGCTTGCCCTCGCCCTGATCGGCTGCACGCCGCTGCTGAAAAAGCTGGGCGACCGGCTGAAGGATAAAAAAGCGTTTATGCCCGTAAAGGCCGTGCTGCTTCTGGCGCTGCTGGCGCTTTGCACCGCCGCCATGATCAGCGGTACCTACCAAAGCTTTTTGTACGCGCAGTTTTAACGGGGAGGGCAGAGCAGATGGAAATTTTTACCGTAGATATCGCCGCCGAGGCGGCGGAAGCGAAAAAAGCGAAAGAAGCCGCCCTTCGGGCACGATTGGCGGAGCAGAAGGCGAAGACCGCTGCCGAAGCGGAAGAAGCCGCGCCGGAAGCGCTTACAGAACCGGAAGAGCCCGTGGTAACGGTGGATATCAAGCCGAAAAAAACGCGGGCGCGGCAAAAAACCGCCGGCCGTTCCGCCGTGATCGCCGGGGCAAGCGTTGTGCTCAGCGCCGCGCTGCTGTTCGGCGGCGCAACCCTTGCAATGCCGAAGCGTACCTTTTCGGAAAACGAGAACCGCGTGCTGGCCGCCATGCCGGAATTCAGCTTTTCGGCGCTGTGGGACGGCTCTTTCCGCACCGGCTTTGAGGCGTGGTTTGCCGATCACTTTGCCGGACGCGACACCTGGAGCGCATTGCACCATACGGTGCAGACCGCCGCGGGCAGAAAAGATTCCGGCGGCGTGTATCTGGGCAAAGAGGATCACCTGTTTCTGATCCCCACCGCGCCGGATGCGGAAAACGTAAAAAATCTTACCGAGGCCATCAACGCCTTTACACAGGCTTACGGCGAACTGAACCATTATTTTGCCGTGGCGCCCAACGCCATATGGACCCAGCGGGATCTGCTGCCCGCCAACACCGAGGCGCCGGATCAGCAGGTGCAGCTCGAATCCTTCACCAACGATCTTGAAAACGTAAATATTGTTGATCTGTGCGCCATGCTCTTCCCCCGCCGGGATGAATATATTTACTACCTTACCGATCACCATTGGACCACCCTCGGCGCGAAATACGCCTTTGACGCCATCGCCGCAAAAATGGACCTGCGTAACCTTGCGGAAAAATACGATACCTATGTGGTGTCAGAGCAGTTTGAGGGCACGCTGGCTTCCAAAAGCGGCATACATAACGTAAGGGATACCATTGAGATCCGCGTGCCGAAAACCGATATCGAGTATTACGTGTATTACGCAGACAGCGGCGAGAGCGCAGGCTCCATGTATCAGCGTTCGTATCTGGATACCAAAGATCAGTACGCCGTGTTCTTCGGCGGCAACCACGCGCTGGTGCAGATCCGCACCACGGCGGATACGGGCCGGAAACTGCTGGTGTTCAAGGATTCCTACGCCAACGCCGTGATGCAGTTTCTGTATCCCTATTTCGATGAGATCATCATGGTGGACCCCCGCTATTATTACGACAGCTTAAAGCCGGTGATGAACCAGTACGGCGTTACGGACGTATTGTATCTGTATAACGCGGATACCTTTTTTAACGATACCTCGCTGGCGGACGTGCTGACCGAGGCCGCCGAAGCCCCCGCCGAACCCGCCCCGGGCAGCGAATCGGTGGGGTAAAATAAGTTTCCCGTCCGTCACGCTTTTTGTGTTTCGGCATATGATGAACCGAATACCGGATACGGAGGTTTTTCTTATGCCAATGCAAGAAATCGTAAACGAAGGGGCAACCTTCTTTTTGGGCGCCAACACGCCGCAGGGGTTTTACTCGCTGTTTAACGAGTTGTATGACCCCCGGGCGGGCTGGCGTCTTTATATTATCAAGGGCGGGCCGGGTACCGGCAAAAGCTCGCTGATGAAGCGGGTTGCCGCGGAGGCGGACCGGCGGGGGCTGTACTGCGAGCGGATCCGCTGCTCTTCCGATCCCCGTTCGCTGGACGGGGTGATCATCCCCTCGCTGAAGCTGAGCGTTGCGGACGGCACCGCGCCCCACGTGCTGGAGCCGAAATATCCCGGCGTGAGCGAGGTGATCGTGGATCTCGGCGCGTTCCGGGACGACGGCAGGCTGCGGCGGCACGCGGAGGAGATCATCCGGCTGACGGATGAAAACAAAGAAAAGCACGCCCAGTGTACCCGCTTTCTGAACGCAGCGGGCTGCGCCGCCACGGACCTTGTAAAGATCGCCGCCGACGCGTTGGAGCTTGAAAAGCTGGAGCGGTTCGCTTCGCACCTGTGCGAACATGCCTTCGGTGTTGGGGCGGGGGAAGCGCAGCCGGTGCAGCGGCGGTTTCTGAGCGCCCTCACGCCCGAGGGCATCGTGCTGTTCGGCGGCGCAGCGGCGGCCCTGTGCGAGCGCAGGATCGTGCTGAACGATGAGATCGGCCTGCCCGCCTCCATGATCGTGGAAGCCCTCGCCGTTTGCGCGGCGGAAAACGGCTACAGGGTCATCAAATGCCCCTGCCCGCTGGCGCCGGAAACCAAAACCGAACACCTGCTGCTGCCGGAACTGTCGCTGGGGATCTTCACCGCCAACCGCCGCCATCCCATCCGGTTCGAGAACGCCCGCACCGTGCAGTGCAGCCGCTTTTTATCCAAAAACGAGATGGGCATGCACAGAAACCGCCTTCGGTTCACTTCCCGCGCCCGGGATGAAATGCTGGCCGAGGCCCTCAAACGTCTGCAGGAGGCCAAAGCCCTGCACGACGAACTTGAAAAATACTATATCGACGCCATGAATTTTACCGCCCTGAACAAATACGGCGAAAAACTGATCGCGGAGATCTTTGAAGCGGAATAAAGCAAACCGCCGACCGAAAGGCCGGCGGTTAAATTGCAGTTTTGCGAGGCGAAGCCTCGCAGTGAAATCCGTTCCTTCGGA
>CAMOVW010000231.1 GCA_946627725.1 uncultured Clostridia bacterium | reverse complement strand
GAGGCGCTTTTTTGTCCGTCTTTCGAGATGGCGTAGATTTTGCATACACCGGGCGCAACGGCGGTCACTTTGCCTTTTTCATCCACAACGGCGATGGCTTCGTCGCCGCTGGCCCATACGATATCCTTTATGGTAGCGTCCTCCGGCTGCAGGGTTACCTGCAGGGTCTCTTCGCCGCCCACGGCCATCGTAAGCGACGCGGCGCTGATCGAAACGCTCTTTACGGGCACGGTGACGTAAACCTCGCACATATCGAAATACACCTGATCGAGGTATTTGACCGTAACGGTCACCAGCACGCTCTCGGGGCTTACGGCAAGGCCCTCCATGCGCCCGTTCTCATCCACGGTGAGCACGGCGGGATCGGAAGAAGCAAACGTTACGGTATAGTCTTTTTCATCCGCCTGCGGCAGATTTACGGTATAGCCGAGATCCGCGCGGGCGTTTTGCTTCATATGGACCGTTTTCTTCGATACCAGAACGCCTTCGCGGCTGACGCCGTAGCTGAACGCGCGGGAGATAAAGCAGGTATAGCTCCCCTTTTCATTTGCGGCGTAAGCTTCGGTAAAGGCCCCGTCCGCCGCGCACTGAAAACGGAGCGTAAGGGTCAGCTTTGAGATCAGGCCGTTATACCCGTTGATTTCGGCGTTGATATCCAGCCCGGCGGGTTCCGCCTTCGGCGCGGCCCCCTTCATGATCTCGCCGAACACCGGCTCCAGCAGGCCGGAAACCGCAGCGGCGGCATCCGGAAACGTACTCTGTAACGCCTGCGCGTTATATGAGAGCGAGATCCTGAAAATCCCGTCCTCCGATTTTTCGGCGGTATGGCTTTCCGGCGATGCGGGCAGGCCTGCTTTCAGAAACTGCCGCAGCAGCGCGTCCGCGGTGGTATCCGCCTCCGTAACCGGCGCGCTCTGCTCCTCCGCAAATTCTTCAAAGCGGGAAACGATGTTTTTCTGCAGCCCATCCTCCAGCTCTCCGGTCACGGAATCGCAGGCCCAGTTTTCCTCCAGCGGCGCGGTGTGATAACGGGTATCCGTCGCAAGCAGGATCACCTTTTGCTTTACCAGTGACGCGGCCGATTCGAGGCCGTCCGGGAAGGGATCGGCAAACACCGGCTGCAGCGCGTCCACCTCGGGCAGCGACTCCGGCGCGGGGCCGAGGCGGGGGATGATCACGATCGCCGCGGCGGCAAGGATCACCGCCGCAATCAGGGCCGCGGCGCACCATTTCGCCTTGGGTTTCTCCGAAAAGAAAGCTTTGATCTTTTTCATTTTTACGGTTCACATCCTGAATCAAAATGATACGGCGCGGCAGGTATGTTACGGCATATAAATATCTTCGTCGGCGGTGTAATCCTCCGGCATGAGAAAGGGCTTCATGTAATTGATGGTGTATTCCACCGCCCACTGGCCCTTTGCGCCGCGCCAGTTGTGGGAATGGGGCTCAATGGAGAGCATGCCGTTATAGTTGGCGATATACAGCAGCGCCATAACAGCCCTCCAGTTTGTGGTATCCAGCCCTGCGGGGGAATCATCGTAGGTTTCGCCCGCAATGTGCAGATTTCCCTTGATATGCACGTGGTATACGCGGTCCTTCCAATCGCGCAGCACGCGGAGATAATCCTCGCCCCGGTTGATGGAATGGGAAGAATCGAACTTGATGCCCAGCTCCGGCAGCGCGCCGAGCACCACGGACCAGGCCTTTTCATCCACCACAAAATTCTCCCAATCGCAGTTGTAAACGGCGATCTTCACGTTTTTGCCCGCGGCGTAATCCAGCAGCGTTGAAAAATAACCGATGGCGATGCGGCAGTTTTCGTAATAGCTTTTGCCTTCCACCGCGTTGCAGCCGGTATTGAACACCGGGCAGCCCAGCTTTGAAGCGAGATCGATCAGGTTTTTATCGTGCTGCAGCGCTTCGGGGATCACGCAGCCGTTTTCATCGATCCGGCGCATGCCCCAGCGGCCGATGGCGCCCACTTTAATGCCGTATTTTTCGGAATTCGCCTTGATTTCATCCGCCCGCGCCAGCACGGCGGCGGAATCGTAATTGTGGTTGATGCAGTATTCCACAGCCTTCAGGCCCAGCTTTTGCACCGCCTGAAAATGGCCCTCTTCCCAACCGTTGATAATACCGAGTATCATAATAACACTTCTCCTTTAAAAAAGATTTAAATGTTCATATTTCCATAAAGCTGTCGCCGCCGGGCAGGATCACAAGGCGCACGGTTTTGTCGCCGAAGGTAAACTTCATCTCGTCCTTGTTGCCCAGCATCGGCGCGATGCGCTTCTTCAGCCGCGGATCCTCCGGGTTTTCGCAGATGATCCATGCGCCCTTGCCGTCCGGCACCTCGCGGTATGCGCTGTGTACGGTATGCCGCAGCGCGGCGGGGGCGAAGCGCTTCGGAGTAACAGCGATCATGCCGTTATCGTGCACCATCTGCTTTACGCCCTTCAGGGTTTCGTCGCTGATGTATTCGCCGCACAGGAAGCAGAGCTTCAGGGTCTTCAGCTTCTCTGCGGGCACACGGTCGTCAAACACAACCGCGCCGTTCATGGATACAAAGGAGCGGTGCTTTTTCAGCACGCTGCGGGGCTCGATGCGGTCCCACGCAAGGCCGCCGCGGCCGGTTTCGCCGTGGGTGATCAGGCGGAAGATCTTGATCCATTCTTTGTTTTCTTTTTTCGGCTTCACATTCGGGTTGCCGAACAGCTCGTTGCGCCATACCACAGGCGTGGTGCCCTGGCCCCAGAAGGTATCGTCGTAACGGATGATGCCGATCTCGGGCTTGTAATCCTGCGCGTTATAGCCCCGGTCCTTGCCCCTGTACTGCGAAACGAACCATGCGAAGTTCTCGCCGTAATCGTTGAACTTCTCTTCGCCGTTTTCTTTTTTCACAAACGCGTTGGAGGCCTCCACATAGGCGCGGTCCACGCCCATCAGGTAAGAGAACACAAGGTTATAGTACATCTCTTCTGCGCTGTGGCCGGGGAAGGTGTTCATAAACCACAGATCCACGCAGGTCCACAGCGGCATTTCGTATTCCAGCGCCGCGCCCGCCGCAATGGCGAACTGCACGTTGGTATAGCATTCCTTCTGCGATTTGTAGTTCGGTATGATACCGTTGCGGGCGAAGGTGTGGTACAGCACGGGGAATACGTGCTCCCCCGCCACGGCGGGCGCGCCCCGGTCCTTCAGCTGCCGCACGTATTCGCCGATCTGGCTTGAAAGCGTTTCGCCCTGCACCCGCATGCGGTCCGTATACGCCGGCGTAAACACAGGGACGTCGGTTTTCAGCTTGCTCGCAAGGTAAACGGAGAGATTGCGGTTGATGATGCAGTGCTCGAATTCATCGTACATCACGGCGATCAGGTCGCCCTTTTTGAACGCGTCGATGATGCGCGCGGGCACGTTGAGCCGGTGGACGCCCTCTTCGTGGCTCGCCCAATCGTAACCGTCCGTTGTATTAACGTCGTAAACAAAGTTCTGCGTTTCAAAGTTCATCACGTAAGGCGCGCCAAGGGCTTTCAGCCCGGCCACGGTCTCTTCGGCGCGGGCAACCTGTTCGTCAAGGGTCTGCTTTTCCAGACCGAAGTGGCACAGGATGAAATCCACCCCGCCGCATTTCTTCACAAGGCCGTCGCAATCCATCGAATGGTCTCGCACGTGCCCGTCAAAGGTATTGAAGCCGATCTCCATGTTTTTTGCCATATCTCATTCCTCTTTCATTGATTTTTTACTATTATAACAAATACGCCGAAAAACAGCAATTCATTTCAGTTAAAAACTTTCAGTTCTTCCAGCCCCACCGCGGCGCGGAGGATCGAGCGTGCGTCGTTGGCGGTCACCTTGCCGTCACGGTCCACGTCGCAGGCGAGGAATTCGGCGGAGTTTTTCCCGTAATTCTCCAGATTCACCGCCTGCCGCAGGGCAAGACGGGCGTCGGACGCGGTCACCTTGCCGTCTCCGTCCACGTCGCCTGAAACAGAAGGACTGTCACTGTTGTTAAATATCCGGAACAGAGGTTCCGACGCTTCTCCGTATTCATTCAACGTACTCAAGGTCAGAATACCGTACGTTCCATCGTCGATCCGGCCAAAGCTGTATTCCGTGCCCATATAGATAAAATCGGCGTTGTCTTTATTCGGGATAACGGTAACTGCTTCTACGTCTTCCGGAAACTCGTACATTACATATTGCTCTCCTTCAAGGTCGCTTTCCATCAAAGAGAAGGTATATCCCTGAATCGTCGTGTAAGTCTTTTTAGCATATAACGCGCGTGTGATATTATAATCTTTTGCCTTTTCCATATAGATCCGGACGTCGCGCAGGGCGACGCACTCAAGCGGGCCGCTGAACGTCTGTACAGGCGCCTGATATACCCTTCCGTCGGCAGCCGCGTAAAGAAACGTTTCCTGATTGGGGAAATTGTTATCATAGATATAGATACGTTCCTGCCCGTTTACAATTTCAAACCGTAAAAAGTTGACCGCGTGTCCGCTTTCCCCCTGCCGGAAGCCGATCTGCAATACGCCGAGGTTATCATAAATGTGGCTTCTTACGTAATCGGTCACGGCAAGCCAATCCTCATAGATATTGGCCTGTTTTCCCTTATATTTGGAGCCGCCGGCCACAATTGCACCCTTTGAGCACTCTCCCTGCACGGCCTGATAATGGCAGATCGGCGCTTTTACCCGGTCGGTCAAGGTGAAGGAATACAGCGGCGTACGGGCAGTGCCGCCGATAACGCGGATATCCTCCAAACCGAGGTAATACGCCGCGCTTGTCATGGTCATGCCGAAGCAATGACCTATGGTGCTGTCTGCATCGCCGAAATTTTTGAAGCTGTAGGTTTCCTCTCCCAGATTATAGATGTTGTCCGTCCAGTGCGCATACAGCGGCTGCGAATGCGTGATCTCAGAAGTATCTGTGATCTGCGTACCGCCGATCGGAGCCGTAAACCATCCCATAAAGTAATATCCGTCACGTTTCGGTATGGCAAGCGCGCCCGCGGTGGGATCCTTCCACTGGGCGGTAAATACAGCATTTCTGTTTGAAGTATAGTTTTCACTTGGATAATAAGCCTTTCCGGTACCGTCCGGTTTGAAATTCCAGCTTTCAAAGGTGCAGCTCACATTCTTGCTTGCAGGCGAAACGCTGCCGCCGTTGGCGTTGTAGCTGAGCGTGTAATCTTTTGTGGGTATAACGTCGCTGAGCGTTAAAGTGACGTCATGGATTTTGGTTTGCGGCGAGGGCGTTCCGGTCCCGCCGTTGGCGTCGTACGATACGGTATAGCACACCAGCCAATGCGCGTACAGCGTTGTATCCGCAGTGATCACCGTGGCGTCCGTGATCTGCGTGCCGCCAATGGCCGCGGTATACCAGCCGTTGAAACTGGAGTTTTGCCGATCGGCAGGCGCAGGCAGCGCGCCCGCCGTGGGATTCGTCCACTGGGCGTAAAGCGTGGCGTTTGCGTTTGCGATATAGCTGCCGCCCGGGGCATAGGAAGTTCCGCCGCCGTTTTGATTTGTATTCCAATTGTTGAACGTACAATTTACGGTTTTACTTGCGGGGGACACGGTTCCACCGTTGGCGTTGAAGCTGACCGTATAGTTTTTGGTCGGTATTTCACTGCTGAGGGTCAGTGTGACGCCTTCAATTTTAATCTGCGTGGCGGGCGCGCCGGTGCCGCCGTTGGCGTCATACGAAACCGTATAGGTCTGCTTCCACCGCGCGTAAAGCGTGGTATCGCCGGTGATCA
>CAMOVW010000230.1 GCA_946627725.1 uncultured Clostridia bacterium | reverse complement strand
AGGTCGAAAGCGGTCAGCTCGATCGTGCGGTTGAAGGCGCTTTTCGTGTATAGGCATTTTTGCCCCTCCAATTTCAACTGTGAAGGGGAAGTGATCCCGTCGAACTCCACGACCTCGCAGATAAATCCGAAATCGGCGACGTTCATATCGTTCTGAATGTAGAGCTTTCCGTCGTTCACACTCTTAATCGTGACGCGGTTCTTGACCCCCGGCGCGGCTTCCGTAGGAAGTTCAGCACCCAGAGGGACCACCGCCGTTATAAAGTCCTGTGAATCGGCAGCGCTTTCGAATTCCATCAGATTGAGCTTCAGCCGGATCGGCTGGTTAATAAAGTCCGGCACATTGTACCCGGCATGAAAATTGAAGATATCAAGATATCGCGGTGCAAAAGCAACGTCAGGTACATGGTGCACATTTATATACTGCTGAAACGAGCGCGGCCCCCTGTTCGTCCTCTGTGTATACTGGGACATCTGATTCCGGAATACGTCAAGCGTCAGATCGTAGTTCGTTGATATTTCCTGCAAACCTTGATAGTCTAATCCCGGACCGCTCACGTCGCCAAGATTAAACTGTTTGTCTTCTCCAGCTATAGCGTTGTGCTTTAGCAGCATCTCGCCCACAATCCACTCGAAGTTTTGGCCGCTGTAATATTGCGGCACCTGATACGTATCCAGTAGAAACGCCAACTCGCTCACGGCATAGATTGTTTTCGCGCGGTCCATGCCCGTAGAAACCTCCCGAACCTGTCCGTAAAAGAGCGGCTTATCATCCCGGTAGAACGAGATCATCGATTTTCGAAGTATGAAATCATTGTAATAAGGATGCTCCGGGTAGATCGTGAACTGGATCGTACTGCATTCCTCGATCGACAGATTTACAGAAAAATCAGAGACGGAAAACTCGGAATCCCCTGGATAGTAGATATACTTCGTATCTGCGTATCGATATGTAGCTTCGTCTAAAATCATTCTGTACATTAAAGGCTCATGCTCCTATATGTGACTGTGATATTTGCGGCGCCGTTGAACGTCACGACCGTATCGTCGTACAGGATCATGTCCGGGAACCGATACGTTCCTTCGTGATCGATCCTTTCTGTATGCGTATCCCACGATACATAAAACGGTACCCGGGTGATTAAATTCACTTTGATGATCGGATTCACCGGCAGCGCTCCGACGGAGAACGTCAACGATTCGTCTTCTACGTCGATGCTGGTATATCCCGGAATGATCCCGTCCTCGAAGTCGAACGGGTCCCAAAGCCAAGAGTCCGCGCTGTCGAAAACATAGTATTTGAACGGGAGAGCGTTCGGGATCTGAATCTTAAATGTCCCTAACCGGCGGAAGCGGTCAAAGTCCACGACCTCACAGCGCCCTTGCCAGTACCAAAGCGGGTCGTTGTCAAAAACGATCTGAACAACGCGCCCGTGGATCAGGTTGCGAATGCGGGATATCTCATTATCCCATTCTTGCCGATCATCCAGCAGACCGCCGACCTCCAGGCTGATCTTGCGCGTAGAGAAGGTCGGCTTGCCTGATACCACTTCCGAAATATCATAGAACCCGCTTCGTCCCGGAATCTGTACCAGCGTCTCGTTGACTTCGGGATCCCCGATATAATCGGTATTGCTGATCGCGAGATTCCAATCCGTCAGAGTATGGTAGGACGATCCGGAACTAACGACCGTTATCGTCGCGCCGTTCGTTAATGCGTTGCTCATAATTTCGAACTCCTGTAATTGATATTTTTAATAGCTCGATTCATGGCGGGCGCCGTCTTTCCGACAAGCGTCCCGTCGTCCAGGATAATCTGCTGGTTCCCAATCTGCGGCAGATACCGCGCAAGCATCGCCTCGATGGCCATAGAGCTTCCCGTGCTGACCGGTTCGACCGACGGATCAAGAACCATGCCCCCGGCGAGTCCTTCCATCGCCGCCTGAAGTCGTCCCTGATTCGCACGAATGCCCTGAACGAACAGGTCGATCATATCGGGCATCCAGGTATCAGCATCAGACATAGGTCCTTCATCCGGCACGGAGAAGCCCAACAGGCTCTTCGCGAGGTCTGCGATGCTGGTAAATTTATCCTTTATCGCCTGGAATTTAGACGTGATCCCGTTGATAAAGTTCTGAATCATGTCCTTGCCCCAGGTAAGCGCGTTGCTTTTAAGTGTGGAGAACGCACCAGCGACCCGTCCGGGAAGTCCTGATATCGTTGAGATTACATTGCTGACGCCGTTCGAGATAGCCGTCTTGACGCCGTTCCACGCGTTCGTGATGGTCGTCTTCGCATTATTGAAGGCTGTCTTTATCTTCTCGATATCCGCCTTCAGATTCGCGAACGATTGCTTTACGCCGTTAATCGCCTGGGTAATCTTGTTCTTGATGGCGTTCCAAATCGTCGTAACTGCATTTCGGAACTCTTCGGATTTATTCCACATCAGGACGAGCGTCCCGATCAGCAGCCCGATGGCCGTAACGACAAGACCAACAGGCCCCGTTAAGGCTGCAATGATTGGCCCAGCGGTCGAGAGTGCTGTCGAAACGGATGATATCACGCCCAGGATCTTGCCGACGATGATAAGCGCCGGACCGATGACGGCAACAAGGCCGCCAATCTGTGCAATTAGCTGCTGCGTCTGCGGTGAGAGATTAGCCCACCACTGTGCGACCTTGCCAGCGGCTTCCGCAACCTTTTCAAGCATCGGAGCGACGATTTCCATGAGCACCGCGCCAAGTTCCGCTAACGGCTCCTTAACCGCGTTCAGCGTTTTCTGAAACTGGTCGATCGGGTCTTCCATGTTCGCGAACGTGGTATCGACATTACCGGCATTCTCCGAAAGCGATTTCCCAAGGTCGTCGAGATTTACCTTCCCTTCCCGGATCGCGTCTGCGAACATCGGACCGGCTTTGTTGCCGAACAGTTCCATAGCCGCGTTGAAGGCTTCCGTATTTGAGTCCGCGCCCTCAAGAGTATCCTGAAGGTCGGAAAGTGCCTTATCCAGCGGCACGCCTTCCTTTGCGGCGTTCTGAAGCGCCTTCTTCAATCCGGACATGACCGCCGAAGCGTCGACGCCGTTCTTATCAAGTCCTCCAAGGAAGAAAGCGGCATCCGCCGCGCTCATACCCAGTTCCTGAAGCGCTACGGCGTTCGCTTTCATGTTGTCGGCAATGGTGCTAACGGAACTACCAGTAGCCTGTCCGGCGGCGTTTAACGTGTCCAGGAACACGCTTGCTTCGCTTGCAGATACCCCGAACGCAGCCATAGCGGCCTGCGTGGAGTCGATGGCGCTGGCTACGTCGGTATCATTCAGATCGGCGAACTTAATGAACGCCCCGGAAAGGTCCTCCAGCGCTTGCCCGGTAAGGTCGAATCGCGTACGTACTTCCCCGACGGCATCCCCCGCCGTGGCGAACGTGGTCGGGATCGTGGTAGCCAGGTCTTTTACGATCTGCTCCATCTCCTGAAGCGCTTCACCCGACGCGCCGGTTCGTTTTACAAGGGAATCCATCCCTTCATCGACTTCCTTGAACGCGCCGACGGATGCCCCCGCTAAAGCCGTAAGTCCAGCCGTCACCGGCAGCAGAGCCTTCCCGGCGGTTTCCAATTTCCCGGACCATTCGCCCGTAACCGCGGAAATTTTCGCCATAGAAGCGGACCCCGCGCCCGTCGTGCCTTGCAGTTCTTTCAGGCTTTGTTCGGTCGCGATGATTTCCCGCTGCAAAGCCTCCAGCTGTTTCTGCTGCTCTTCGGTGCCGCCGTCCTTCATGGCAGACTTCAGCTGTTTTTCAGCATTCTTCAGCGTGTCCAGCTTTTCCCGCGTTGCGCCGATTGCCTTTTGAAGGTTGTCGTACTTCTGCTGGAGAAGCGTCGCGTTCGTCGGGTCCATCTTCAGGAGCTTATTGACGTCCCGGAGATTGCTCTGCGCCGTCCGTAGCGAATTATTGACCCCCTTTAGCGCCTTATCAAGTTTTGTGGTATCGCCACCGATTTCGATGGTGATGCCTTTGATGTTCCTCGCCATTTATAACCTCGCGATATCCTCCGCCGTGGCTATCTGATCGTAATCATATTCATCATTGGCGGATTCGATAAAAACGTCGTTTATCATGCCCATTGTGAGAGCGTCCATATCGGCAATAGTAAAGCCTATCTGTTTACACCGGAGCAGATAGACCGCTGTGTTGTGCTCTCGATCTATTGCCCGCTGTCTTTTTTTCTTGTCGACCGTCCCTTCGTGTTCAGGTTCCAAAGCTCTAAAATCTGCGGCAAGATGTCATAGATAGAAAACATTTCGAACTGGTCCAGGAAGTCGATGATGTTATCCGGCTGGCTCGGATCGGCCTGCCTTGCCATGACAAGCGCCACCTTTGCGAACGTTTCGAGTACGTTCGGTGGGATATCGCCGTCCTTCCCCGCGTGCTTAACCAGCGTTTGCAGATTTACAAGAAAGTCTTCACCCGGAAATAACTGCGAGTAGAAGATAGGCGTCGCTCCCGTGGCTTTGAATTTTACGAGCTTGCCCTCGATGTTGATCTCTTTTTCCATGTGTGCCTCCCGTCTTCGAAAAAAGAGGGAACCGCGTTAGATACGATTCCCTCATGCTTTGATTTACTCGCCCTACGGTTCCACGACAGCGTTGAACCATGCCGCGCGTTCCTGTGTGGTCGTCGCGTCGGTCGTTCTGATCCGAACGTTGCCGTTGTCAGGTCTTGCCGTGGCGGTGAATTCCATCGTCTCGGTCTGCGGCTCGATCGTTTCCTCTTTCGTGCTCGCTTCCGTAGAAGGGCGGGACGCCGTACAATTGTAGAACCAAAACAGCGTTTCGGATACGTCGCCCTCGACCTGGAAGCCCAGCGCGAACTTCTTCGTAATCGCGTCAGCGTTCTCGACGAGATAGTTGCCGCTTACGACCTCGCCAAGGACCGCCGTCCTGAAGGATTCAGGAATCAGAGCCATCTCAAGCGATCCCGAATAGCCGTTATTCGCGAACTGCGAGAAGTAGGCGATGTTGTCAGCGTAAAACGTAGACTCATCACCTTCCGCGTCCAGGCTCATGGAAACGGCTCCGGGCCATGCTACCGGCGTGCCGTAGGAATAGGTCGTAACGCCTTCCGTTACCGTTTCCGTCACCACGGCATAGTGGACATTTTTAAGTCCGAATTTGATTTTGTTGGCCATGTCATACCTCCGTTATAATGACATCCATTTCATAGATGACTTCATAAAGTTGCTCGCTATCGATAGACGCCTCGCTTTTTGTCCATACCATCTCGTGAGACGCGAGAACGTCCTCGACAGTTCTTTCGAGTTCGAAATCCTTAACTGCTGCCGTATAGACTTCGATAGCCAGGTGCTCGATCTTCACGTAGTTGGAATTGTCCGCGATGGCGTCGTTATTCATCGTAAAGAAGAAGCACGTAAACGGCGGCGCCGTTGCGGTATCCTTATTAAATTGATAATAGGCGGATGGGATGCCGAATTCGGCGACCATATCCGCGACCTGTTTCGTCGTCATATAAGACCCCTCAAGGCTTTTTCGAACATTTCAATAGTTTCTTTCTCGACCGGCTCGATGTGGGAAACGCCGCCCACGCGTCCGCCGTTCACTTTTGCGTGACCAAACTCCAGCAGATGCGGTAACCCCGGAACGGATTGGTTATAAATTGCGCCCTGGGAGGACAGACGCCCCGCCTCGATCATCGACGTCCAGCCTTTTGCATATCTGCCGGTTCCGCCAAAGCTGCCGGAAGCAGCGGCTTTCATTTCTTTCGCGCCCTGTTTCACGACGACCTTTACGGCTTCTTTGACG
>CAMOVW010000229.1 GCA_946627725.1 uncultured Clostridia bacterium | reverse complement strand
GGTTACCGGCGCCCCGAAGGTGATTCTGCAGGCGCACTGCGTCGGCAGCGCCGTGGTGTTTGCCTATATAGCGAAATACGGCTCCGATTCCATCTACGGCCTTGGGCTGGACGGCGTCACCGGCGGCGGCTCCGAACCCCTGAGCGAATCCATCAGCGGCAAGTTCCACGTGGACGGCGCGGCCATCAACCGGCTGCTGTACGATCTTGAGGCGCTGGATTACATCGAGATCGATTCCTTCATCAACGAAACCGTAGATCTGGCCGTGCGCAGCGGCGTGCTGGACAGCACGAAAAACTCGCTGAAGCTGATGCTTTATTACCGCATTGTGGAAGGCGCCACCAGCGCGCTTGCCCTCTCCACCTTCTATTCCTGCCCCATGTACTGGTCTGCGGTGCGCCCGCAGGATTATGAAGACGCGCTGCATTACGTTTTCGGCCCCGAGGGCAGTGAAAAACGCGAAAAGTACGCCGGGCTGATCGAAAAGATACAGGCCTACCACGATCAGGTCACCGTGCGCATTCCCGAGCTTCTGCAGGGCGTAAAGGAAAACGGCGCCAACATCTGCGTGATCGCCAAATACGGCTGGCAGATCATACCCACCGGCGAAAACTGCGACGTGGTGGGCGACCAGATCGCCTCTCTGAACTGCGCCGCCTTCGGCGCCACCGGCTCCAAGGTATACGGCGTGCTTGACGACGCCTATATCGCGCAGCAGGTAGCCGCCGGCAAGGGCAAATACATCTCCCCCGATCTGCAGGTAGACGCCTCCACCTGCCTGTTCCCGGATTACACCTGGTTCATCAAGGGCGCGCGCCATTCCAACTGGACGATGCTGGAAGAAGAGATCCTGTGCACCGTGCTGCAGGCGGACCGTCAGCTGACCGTGGAGGACCTTACCACCTCGCAGTTTATTGTGGTGGATAACGACACCGGCGCATGGGAACCCATGACGAATGAAAACAGCAACACCTACCATTGGGACGCCTCCGCCGACCCCAGCGCAAAGCAGACCTTTTTACAGCGCATTCAGGCCTTCTTCCGCTCGCTGAGAACCTGGTTTGAATCTCTGCGCCGCATCCTGCGGGAACGCAGACAGACCCCCGAAACCGAGGGATAAAAAAAACGATCACAGGCCGCCTTCCGTTTGGAGGGCGGTTTTTTTGTCGCGCCGGGGGGCGCGACAGCGATATAAGAACCTGAATTCGTCAGAACCTTGTTTTTCGCTTCGCTCATAATGTGATCCTGACGGATCCGCGATATGTTCGTTGAACGCGATATGCCTGCGGCGCGATATGTCCGATGGACGCGATATGCCCTGCGGGCGCGATATGTCCGATGGACGCGATGTGCCTGCGGCACGTGATGCAATATTTTTTCCCCCTTTTTCTCCCCGCTTGACTTTTATGTTATGGTATGGTTTAATGAATCTGATATGATAAGGAAGGAGCGCGCGGCTTTCCGCGCAATACACGATATGGCAAAAATCATCGGAAAGGAGATCCCCAACATCCCCTGGCAGAACAAACCGGAGGGCTGGCGGTATCCCGTTTGGCGCTATACCGAAAACCCCATCATCACCCGCGATAATCTCTTTTTTGCGAACAGCATCTTTAATTCCGCCGTGGTGCCCTACGGCGACGGCTTTGCCGGGGTGTTCCGCGTGGATACCATGACCCGCGACCACACGCTGGTGACCGGCTTCAGCAAAGACGGCGTACACTGGAACCTGAACGACGAGGTGATCTTTCGCGGATACGACCCGCGCCTGTGCGAAACCGAGGGCAGATATTACCTCACGTGGGTGAACCTGACGCCCCACGGCACCACCATAGGCGTGGCATATACGGCGGATTTCAAAACATGGACGCAGCTGGAAGACGCCTGCTACCCCGTGGCCCGCAACGGCGTGCTCTTCCCCCGCAAAATAAACGGTGAATATATGCTGCTGATCCGCCCCTGCGACCGGGGCCATACGCCCTACGGCGATATCTATCTGCAGCAGAGCAAAGACCTCGCCTATTGGGGCAAATACCGCTTCGTGATGAGCCCCCAAAAGAACTGGGAAATGACCAAGGTTGGCGCGGGCCCCACCCCCATAGAAACGGACGAGGGCTGGCTGCTGTTTTACCACGGCGTGCTTACCAGCTGCAACGGCTTTACCTACGCCATGGGCGCCGCCATTCTGGATAAGGACGAACCCTGGAAGGTGCTGCACCGGGCGGATTGCTTTCTGCTGGCGCCCCACGAAACCTACGAGCTGGTGGGGGACGTGCCGAACGTGGTATTCCCCTGCGCGGCGCTGGCGGACGCCGATACCGGGCGCATCGCCGTGTATTACGGCGGCGCGGATACCGTGGTGGCGCTGGCCTTTACCACCGTGGACGAAACCGTGGATTTCATCAAAGCCCACGATCTGATCAAAGCATGATAAATCCTTACCCCGCAAAGGAGATTTGTTTATGAGCGATACCTATCAGTACGACGCGTTTATCTCTTACCGGCATTTATCGCCGGATAAGCCCGTCGCCGAACGGCTGCAGAAGCTGCTGGAAACCTACGTTCCCCCCAAGGGCGTTCTGCCGGAGGGAGAGAAGAAAAAGCTGCACCTGTTCCGGGATGAGACCGAACTGCCCACCAGCAACGATCTGGGCGGCGACATCAAGCGCGCACTGGAAAACGCCCGCTATCTGGTGGTGATCTGCACCCCGAATTTTGAAAAATCCAAATGGTGCATGGAAGAGGTCACCTATTTCAAGCAGCTGCACGGCGGCTCCAACCGCAACATATTGACTCTGCTGGCGGACGACCCCGATCACCGGCCAGCGTTTCCTGAGATTTTGCGCTTTGAAACCGTAACCGAAACCCTTGAAACCGGCGAAACGGTTCAAACACAGAAGGAGATCGAGCCCCTCGCCGCCAACGTGAGCGCAAAAACCCGGCCGCAGATGCTCAAAAAGCTGAAAACCGAATTCCTGCGCATCGCCGCCCCGCTGCTCGGCTGCAAATACGACGACCTCTACCAGCGGGAGCAGCGGCGCAAAACCCGGCGCAAGCTGCAGATCGCCTTCGGCAGCGCGGCGGTGCTGGCCGTGGCGGCGCTGCTGAGCACCTCGGCGCTGATAACCATACAGAGCCAGAAAAAGCAGATCGAGGCGGACGCCCTCGCCCTGCGGGAGAACAACGCCCAACTGCAGCTCAGAGAATCGGAGATACTGAAAAAGGACGGCGATCTGCTCGGCGCGCTTGCGGCCGCTGTAAACGCTTTTCCGGAGGAGGACGACGGCACCGTGGTGCTGCCCGGGACGCTGGCGCACACAGCCACCCTCACCGGCGCGTATGAACCCTTCAGCTTTGCCCCGGTGCGGAAGATCGCATTATCCTCCATACCGCAGCGGATCTACCTGCTTGAAAACGGCACGCGTCTGCTCGCGGTCACCTCTGCCGGCGCCGAGCTGGCGGACGCGGAAACCGGCGAGATCTTAAAAACCCTGCCCGGCGCCACCCGCTACAAAACCGCCGTTTACCGCTGCCCGCTGGTGGATAAAGTTACGGTCACCAGCTATTCAAAGAATATGGCGGCGCAGGATAACAACGGCTTATACGTCGGTTTCCGTAAAGATCTGCTGGAGGAAACGCAGCCGGAACCGGACGCCTTTTATCTGCTGGACGACGACACGCAAACCGTGGCGCGGATCGACCCGAAAACCGGCGAAGCGCTCTGGCGTACCGATCCCCTGGGCGGCTTCGGCCGTTTGCCGCTGGATACCGTACCCGCGAACGAAGCGCTGCCGTTTCTCACCTCGGAAAACGATTTTCTGCTGCTGGACCCCGATACCGGCAAAACCGACGCCGTGTTAAGCAACGAGGAAACACAAGCCGCGCTCGGGCAGATTTCCGTAAAAGACTTTTATTATCTGCAGGGCCATCTGATCTTCACCTTCAAAGAGGAGGGCAATCTCCGCTTCGCCGTGTTCCGCAAAGAGGAAACGGGTTTTTCGTTCCTGTACGATGTTACGCTGCTGGAGGGCGACACGCTGGCGCGCACAAACTTTATGATCCACGACGGTACGATCGCCGCCGTGCTGGAGCATTACCCCGGGGTTTTTGACGTCGTTACCCGCTTTATGGGGTTTGAGCTTGCTTCGGGGCGGCAGAAATGGCTGTACGAAGAGACCGACACCACCGGAGACGTTTCCTTTATCGGATATATCCCGCCCGAGGAGGGTTCCGGCTCGCCCTTCGGCGTGGAATTCGCGGTAAACGGCGATCACCTGTTTGCCGTAAACGCCGATACCGGCGCGCTGATCACGCATACCCGCCTGCCGGGTACGGTAAGAAACATGTATTATACCCGCAGCGGCTTCGTGTTCATCAGCGCGGATAACGGCGTTGAACTCTTTACCACACTGCGCCGTTTTACAGGCGACCCTGAAGAGGACGACGTGCATCTGTACCTGAACAGCTCTTACGGCGTAAAGTTTGCACGGTCCGCCTACGGCAATAACGTGTACGCCGTAAGCCGGGGCGAGGAGACTGCCGTGCTGATCTACCGACCGATCGATAACGACGCGGCGCAAACCCTGTATGCCTGCGATGCGGATTCCTCTACGAGCCTTACCGCTGCGTACGTCAGCCCGGACGCTTCGCTTGCGGCGCTGCAAACATACCGCCCGTATGAGATCATGCTCATGGATCTGCAAACAAAAGAGATCCGGCATACGTTTTCATACGGGGAAGAGATCATCAAAGACGCGTTCTTTATGGGCAACGGGGCGTTTGCGGTACAGCTTTACGACCGGCTTGAGATCTACAGCACACAAACAGGCGAGATCATGCAAACCGTAACCGATGAAGATTATAAGCTCGATAACCTTATTCACGGCGATTCCGACGTGCTCTTTCTGTACAGCAATTACGAGGCAAAGATCTACAGCCTGCGCCCGGGAGAAGAACTCAAACAGGTAACGGACTGCGCCTTTGCGGCGGAGGGCATCACCGATAAGGATACAAGGGTCTATCTCGATAAGGCGTATTCGTCGCCCGCGGGGGACAAACTGTTTCTTTTCCTGTATGTACCCGTAAAAGAAGAAGGGCAGGATAAGATGCGCAACCGTCTGCGGATGGCGGTATATGATATCGCCGCGCAAAAAGCCGTGATGTGCGCCGTTCCCGGCGACGACGATTTCAACAAAGTGTACAACAACAGGAAAACAGCCTGCGCTTTTTCCGGGGACGGCAGTACGGTATATCTGCTGCTGAATAAAAATCTGCTGGCATACGCCTGCGATACCGGCGCGCTGACCGGCAGCGCCGAACTGAACGTAGACGCGGTGGATCTGACGCAGGTCGGCAGCGCCCCCTGCATACTCACCCCCGACGCCGTTCTGATCCGCATGGAGTTCAAAGACGGAACTGCCGCCGAAAGCGGCCGGATCTCTTTCGGCGGGACCCCAACGAACGGCAAGCTCTCTTATACTTCAACCGGTAACGGCGCCGGCGTGCTGCGCTACATGAACAACGCATGGCTGATCGACGAATCCGCCTTCGCCTATACCGCGGAAATCGAACGGTTTGCGGGGCTTGACACGGTAAACAGACGGGTATATCAGACCTATAACTCAATGCTGCTGTCTTACCCCCTGTACGACGAAGCCGGCCTGCTGGCCCGCGCCGAAGCCCGCCTCTCAGACGGAAAATAACCCACCCCCGTCGGCTCCCCTTCCCCATTGCGGGATCGGGAGCCGGTTGTTTATGATAATAAATTATGATTTATCGCGCTGACGCACGAGTTCGCTTCGCGAACGGGAGGGTGCTCACTACGT
>CAMOVW010000228.1 GCA_946627725.1 uncultured Clostridia bacterium | reverse complement strand
TCTTTGCCAAATTGCAGTTTGTCGCAATAGTAACAGCGCGATAAATTATAATTTACCTGTGATTTTCCTTACCGTTCATATCTCTTCAAACACCTTCGAGATATCCTCGTTGATCACAAGGTCGGCGTAGGCGTCGTAGGGGGTGGGGTCGAAATTGACGATCACGAATTTCGCGTTCCGGGGGCGGTAGCGTACCAGCCCGGCGGCGGGGTATACCACCAGCGAGGTGCCCACCGCCACCAGCAGATCGCAGCCGGAGATCAGCCGCACGGCTTTTTCCACCTTGCGGTCGTCCAGCATTTCGCCGTAGAATACGATATCGGGCCTGAGAATGCCGCCGCATTCGCACTTCGGCACGCCGGGGGTCCGCTTGATATAGCTCTCGGGGTAGGTACTGCGGCATTTCACGCAGCGGTAGGTGAGCGTGGTGCCGTGGATCTCGGTCACGTTTTTGCTGCCCGCCAGCTGATGGAGCCCGTCGATATTCTGGGTCACCACCGCCGCCTTGTCGCCCAGGGCGGCGATCTTTTTGTGGGCGATATTGGGTTTTGCGTCCCCCACGATCAGAAAATCCCGGTAATACTTATAAAACGCGGCCGGGTCCCGCTCAAAAAAATCGATGGAAAGCAGCGTTTCGTAGGGCACCGGGCTTTTGCGCTTTTCAAGGCCCTCTTTGCCCCGGAAATCCGCCAGACCGCTGGCGGTGGAGATGCCCGCCCCGGTGAGAAATACGATGCGTTCGCTTTCGCGGATCAGGGTTTTGAACTGTTCGGTTTTATTCATGGCGTTTCCTCTCACAGCCGGTCGAAGATTTTCTGTTCCCGCAGAAATTCCACGCCCTGCCGCATCAGCGTATCCTGTTTGCTCTCCTTGGCGAACACGGCGGGGTCGTCGCGGAAGCCGCGCTCCATAAAGCCGTGCTCCGCCTCGGTGTATTCACGGTAGGTCACCTTTACGCCGGCCTGTTCCAGCTTGGCGGCGTATTGCTCCGCCTGGGGCAGCAGGGGATCGTTGGCCCCGCAGCTCAGGATCACCGCGTCCGCCAGCCCGCGAAGGGCTTCGGGGTCGGCGTTGCCGGGGGAGATCATCACGTCGTCCTTCGGCAGCTTTTCAAACAGAACGGCTTCCGAGAACCGGGTCAGCAGCTTGCCCGCCGCGCCGCTTACCCCGGCGTAATCCGCATAGCTGAACCCTATAAAATTGAGGAAGGGGTAGCACAGCACCTGCGCGCTGAGGCGCACGCCCCGGTCTCGCAGCAGCATGGCGGCCCCGGCGGAGATATGCCCGCCGGCGGAATGGCCCATCAGCGCGGCGCGGGCCGGATCGATATGAAATTTATCCGCATGGGTGAGAAAGTATTCCACCGTATCCGCAACTTCGGTCTGCTGGTAGGGGAAGGGATATTCATAGGCAAGGCGGTAATCGATATTCACCACCATGCATCCCAAATGGTTCGCCAGATACTGGGATTGCAGATCCACCCCCTCGGCGTCGCCGAAGATCCATGCGCCGCCGTGCACGTTGAACAGCACCGGCAGCGTGGCCGGGCCTGCGGCGGGGCGGTAAATACGCGCCTTTACGTCCTTTTTGCCCTCTCTGGGCACTTTTACGGCATAGCCGAGATACGGGCCGGGGTTATGGTTCTTTTTTCGTTTGTGCGCAAGCGCAAGGTAAACGGGGAAAAACGAGCGTTTCATAGGCGAAACCTCCTTTTTTTGTTTCCATTATACCCCTTTCCGGCGAAAAATGCAACGGCGGAACGCCCTTATCTCAATTTTGCCGCATTTAATTCTTGCAAACGGACTGCGGTTGTGATATTATTAATCTTATAAGAAATCTAAGATACGCAGAAAAGAGGAAGCGCTATGGCAAACAGTTCGGATTATCTGAAAAAGTACGGCAACGTTCCCTTTGAGGAAAAGCCCTTCAACGCAGTGGACAGCATTGCGCTGTGTCATTCTTTCTATTTGCCTGTGGAAAAAGTATACAGCAACCTGAATAAGAACGACGTCACCCTGCGGGAGCTCTATATGAAGAGCTTTGAGCTGCGCGGTTCCCGCCATAAGGCGGTGGGCATGGTGCTCACAAAGAATATCTCCATCCGCGCGGTGGAACTCGCCAGAAGCGCCCGGTTCGGCGGCGCAAAGGTGGCCGATTTTACAGAGGTGTTCACCACCCAGCCCGCCGTGCAGTTTGCGGCTATGACGCTTCTGCTGTCGGACGGCACCGTTGTCGTTGTGTTCCGCGGAACCGACGATTCCATCATCGGCTGGAAAGAGGATCTGGATATTCTTGTGAAAAAGGGCATCCCCTCGCACCGGCTTGCCAGAGATTACCTTGAGAACGCCGCCGCGAAATACCCCGGCAAAATCGTGGTTTGCGGCCATTCCAAGGGCGGTAATCTTGCCCTGTGGGCCGCGCTGAAATGCAGCGATGAAACGCGGGATCGGATCTCAGCTCTCTATAATCTTGAGGGGCCCGGCTTTTATAACGATCATCTCTATTACACAGAGGCGTATAAATCGCTGCTTGACCGGTATTATCATCTTATGCCTTCCAGCGCTTTCGTGGGCGTGATGCTGGCGCACGACGAGGATTACGAAGTGATCAAGAGCAGCAACTGGATCGGCCCGCTGCAGCACGACCCCAACACCTGGATGGTGGAGGACGATCACCCGCTGTATATGCCCGGGCTCAGCTTTATGGGCCGTTTTAACGACCTTGTGATGAAAAAGGTGATGGAGCTGCTGCCGCCCCAGTATTACGGCAGCATCGAAAAGGTGGCGGACGCCATTGTAAAGGGTATGGGGCAGCTGTATCTTACCGGTTTTGCCAAACACCCGGGTTCCAGTCTGAAAGGCGCTGTGGAAGCATGGAACAGCACCGACGAAGAAATGAAGCGCGAATTCAAAGAGAGCTTTAAGGGCATAGGGGGTGTGTTCCCCAGCGCGCTGCGCGAAGCGGCTGAAGGCGAACCGGCCGAAGGCGAACCGGCCGCAGCGGCAGCCAACGCCGAGATCCCTGTTACGGCATAATATCTTTTCTCCCTGCGATCATTATCAAACAAAGGAGCTCATGTGTCATGCAGTATATGAAAGCGGCCGTCGCCGTATTTCTGATTGTTGCGTTGTTTACCCTTTGCGCCTGTAAAAATAAAAACCCGGCGGAGGATCCCGGCGTTACCGAAAGCGCCTCCGAAACCGTTTCCGAAAGCGCGCCGAGTTCTACGCTCGTGAACCAGAACAGCACGGTTTCCGCAACGCAGGCCGCGTCCGAAACCACCGTTTCCACAACGGCGCCTTCCACCACTGCGGCGCCTTCCACCACTGCGGCGCCCACAACCGCGCCTTCCACCACAGCGGCGCCCACTTCCGCCACAGCGGCAGCCTCTGATTTTTCGTCCTTCGATAAAAATCAGACGCTCAATTTCCTTGCCGCCGCAATCAATAAAACCAAAGCCTACACCGGCAATATCACGGTGCACCACAAAGAGAGCTTCACCTCTACGGTAACCAACGTCACCCCCGGCGGCGCTCTTGCCACCAGAGGCGTGAACTTTGTAAAAGACCTGGTGCTGAAGCCCAGCGAGGAAGATTACGTTTTTTCCGGCGGTACCGCCACCACAAGCGAGGGCGAAACCACCCAGCTTCTGCTGCCCAAAGCCGCCCCCTTCACCCTTTCGCCGGAGGGCGTTGCGCAGGCCTCCATTTCGCAGGAGGGCGATCTGGTGCACGTTAAGCTTACCCTTGTGCCCGAGCAGGTGGATTCCCTTACCGCCGTGCCGCAGTATAACGCCGCTTCTATCGGCTATCTTGATATCGCAAACGCCTTCAAGATCATTAAGGTGACCGAGGTCCATATCAAGTATCCCGGTTCGGTGATCGACGCCTACGTGCGCGGCGACGGCTACGTTTCCCGCGTGACCTACACCATTACGCTGGACGCCTCTTCCAAAGCCAGCGCCATGGGCATCAGCGGCGGCGCCGATTTCTACGGCGATCAGGTAGAGGTATGGGAAATCAAATGGTGATCTTCTGATCATCCGATCTTATCGGCACGCCGGGCTCCTTTGCCGAATGCGGTATCCCCGGCGCGCCGTTTTTTTTTGGATCCGCACGGAAAGTGTGAAATCGTTAAAATATAATTCGTTCTTTTCCCCACGGAGGTAGAACCATGTTTTTTCAATACAAACCCGATACGCTTTGCGAAACGGAGCTTGCCCATGCCGACCGCGCCGCCCTTCTGGTGGGCTGCGTTACGGGGGAGGAACTGGCGGACGCCGCCGGCCCCCTCGGTATTCCGGCTTCCGCCGTGGCAGCCTGCGCGGAAATGCACCCGTTTTTCCGCTCCGGCGTGGAGATCTACGACGATTACACCTTTACCCAGCTGCGGGTATCGGAGCCGGATTCCGGCAGGCATTACTGCGTGGCCATGTTCATCAAGCGCAATCTTGTGGTGCTGGTGGACGTGGAAGATCCCGAGCAGTTTGTGCGGGGCCAGTTTATAAACGTGCTGCAGCGCTACACCGCCGCCACCGTTACCGCGGAAAAGCTGCTGTGCGCCTTCTTCGACGCGCTGATTACCGGCGATACCCAGTTTCTGGAGCGCACCGGCTTCGAGCTTTCGGAGCTGGAGGAAGATCTGATCCATAACGCGGCGGATAAAGATTTTAATATCGATATCCTCGCCGTGAAAAAACAGCTGCTGGTCAAGCACAACTTCTACGAGCAGCTTCTGGATATCACCGAGGCGCTGAAGGAGGACGATAACGAGCTTTTCCCCGTGGAGGAGCTGCGTTATCTTGCCAATATCAACACCCGCATCACCCGCCTGCGTGAGGATACGGACGCCCTCAACGATACCGCCGTGCACCTGCAGGACGCCTATCAGGCCTCGCTGGATCTGAAGCTGAACAACTCCATGAAGTTCTTTACGGTGCTCACCACCGTGTTCTTCCCCCTTACCATCATCGTGGGCTGGTACGGCATGAACTTTGATACCATGCCGGAATTCCACTGGCGCTTCGGCTACCTTTACGTGATCGGGCTTTCCGTGCTCACCGTGGCCCTGTTTACCCTGTTTGCGAAGAAGCGGAAATGGTTCTGAGGTTGCAACGCTCAACGCTCAACGCTCAACACTCAACGCTCAACACTCAACAACGATCTGAAAGCATTCCGTCCCCGGATATGCTTTCTTTTTTCAACACTTTTTGCCGCTTGTTGAAAATTAACATAATTTTTTTAAATTCACGAAAAATTATGTAAAAAACGCTTGACAAATCAAAAAGTCTGTGCTAATATAAAGATGCAATAAGGAAACAGAAGCGAACGAAAACAAGGCGCAAACCGCACACAAGGTTACATGTGTTAAAGAGAAGAAAAACAGCGCCTGAAAAATGAAGCAATGCTTTTGTAAGAAAGGAAGATGATACCCGATGTTCTAACCAGAAAACGTTTCTTAAAAATGAACGAAAAGCAGCCGGAAAGAGAAAGAACAAATCGCAAACGGTAAGCGAAAAAGGATAAATTAAATCAAATTAAATCAAAAAAATAAAGCGCTGCAAACATCGTTCGGGAACGGTAAAAACAAAAAATGCATATAGATCGCAAAAACTGAATAAAAACCGGGAGGTTAAAAAGTAAAATGAAAGAACCCGTTGTTTAAGCGCCGTCGGCAATTGTGAGATTGACCGGCGGCATTATTTTTTTTGCCCCGCCCCGCGGAGCGGCGGCGCTTTTTTTGTTTGGGGAGGGGAAATTGCAGTTTGTCGCGCAGTAAGGCAGGCAGACATGGGGACGGCTTCTATGTCTTCGCCCATCACATAAACGTCCGAAGT
>CAMOVW010000227.1 GCA_946627725.1 uncultured Clostridia bacterium | reverse complement strand
GTAAATTATAATTTATCGCGCGGTTCCGCAGTATCTCGTAGCGCGGCTGACCACAGCCGCTATCGGCCCAAGGCGTGGGTATCGGAAGCATAAGCGAACGATACCCCGGCGCAGGGACGACGAAAACCTGCCTTAATCAATAACTTTACCTTTCGTTGTACAGAGTCGGGGTATACGGCGGCACACCGCCGCATACCCACGCCTCTGCACAATAGCGGCTGTGGTCAGCCGCGCTACAAAAGTAACACAGGGTTTGCAAAAAGCCGCCCGGACATGGGGACGGCTTCTATGTCTTTGAAGTTTGCAAAGATCAGCAAGCCTGAATAATAAAAAGACATAGAACCGTCCCCGTGTCTGGAATCCGCACGCAAATCTCATTGCGGAAGGCGAAGAAATATTCTTTTGTCGGTTTGAAAAACAGCCCTATCCGCACCGGCCGTCAGACAAGGGGACGGTTCTATGTCTTCGTATCGGCTGCAAACTTCGGGCGTTTATGTGATGGGCGAAGACATAGAAGCCGTCCCCATGTCTGCCTACCTGACGGCGCGACAAACTGCAATTTCCTCTTCCCGGTCTTTCTGTTCCGGAAAACGCTTTTCTGTTCCATTTCGCTTGCATCTGCAGGCTGCATTTGGTAAGGTTTAATAGAAAGAAAAACAAAACAGGAGGAATGATTATGAAAAAGACCAAAAAAACGCTCAGCGTGCTGCTGAGTATCCTGATGGTTGTTTCTATGCTGCCGCTGGCGCTTGTTCCGGCGCTTGCGGCGGATGAAACACCCGCGTCCGACGTCGTTTATTCTTATGACGCCGCCACCGATACCCTTACCGTATCCGGCCGGGGTATGATCCCCGCCGGGCCCAAAAGCATAGAAGAGCTGGAAGGGGAAAACGAAATCGCCGCGTATGTGAGCGAATATCCCCACCCGGAGTATATGAACGCCGCGCACGTTGTGATCGGCGAGGGCATCACCGGCGTGGGCGAAATGACGTTTGCCTTTTATAAAATGGAAACGCTTTCGCTGCCCTCTACGCTTGAAACCATCGGCGACGCCGCCTTTGCCTACTGCCTCTGGCTTGAAAGCGTCAGCTTCCCCGCGCGTCTGCGCACCATCGGCGATTACGCCTTTGTTGCCTGTCCGCAAATGCATACCGTAAATCTGCCCGAGGGCCTCGTTTCCATCGGCACCTACGCCTTTGGCGAGATCATGCTCAACGAAATGCATATCCCCGCCTCGCTGCAGCTTCCGGCGGATATGTCGGATCTTTCGATTTATTTCAATGCGCAATACCTTGTTGATTTTTACAACGCTTCCGAAACCGCTGTGCTTTCTGACGGCGTATATAACTTCGGTTCTGCCGACGCCGCACGGGACGCCGCCGCTCGCTTTGCGTTTTTGATTTCAGGCGAATTCCTGATTTTGACGACGGGCTTCGGTGATAATGATGAGCCAAACGCGGAGCAGCTTGAAGAAATGTTGGAGCTCATGCGCGGCTTTGCCGCACGGGTCAACGCCAAGCTCGGCACAAGCTTTACCATTGAGTCTATGGACGACGTAATGGAAATGATGGATGCGCTTTATCCTTCCGAGCCTTATTACAGCGGCGCGCCCGCGTATTTTACGGTTTACTGCACCGAAACCGGGGCGCAGCACGCTGCGTGCGCTGAGACCGGTTACCGCCACAAGGTTGCCGGCAGTAATGAAGACTGCATGAACGAGATCACCTTCAGCGGTGAAGCGGACGGCGTCACCTGGGTGGTGGATCCCCAGGCCGGTACCCTTACCATCGGCGGCAGCGGCAGCCTCAACTATCCCGACGGCGCCCCCTGGAAAACAGCCGCTTCTTATTTCGATACCGTGCTGTTTACCGAAGACTGCGGTATAACCGCACTGGAATTCAATTATGACAACAATCCCTTCAAGGGCTGCCTTCTGCGGCAGATCACCCTGCCTGCCGCGCTGCGTACGGTTTCCGAATACGCGCTTGATTACCTTTCTACGGTGGGAACCCTTGTTACCCCGCAGAACAGCGTGTCGTTCTATGTCGAAAACGGCCTGCTGTATCAGTATCTTACCAGTGAAAAACGTACTGAGCTGCGCAATAAAAACGCCGATCCCGGCGCGGCGGATCTGATGCTGGTGCGCGCGCCCCGCAATGCGCAGCAGATCGATATTTCTTCCCGCACTGCGGTGATTCTGGGCAACGCGATTTGTAATAATAACCTCATCACTTCCGTTTCCGTTCCCGACAGTGTCGTCAGCATTGAAGAAAACGCCATCCGCAGCTGTAACCGCCTTGCGAACGTTTCCCTCGGAAGCGGCGTAAAGCAGCTGGCGGCAAACAGCATTGTTTTCAACAGCTACCCCGGCAACGGTGTGATCACCGTATCCGAACAGAATCCGTGCTTCACGGCGGATACCGACTGCGTTTACTCCAAAGACGGCTCCCGTCTGGTTATGTTGGTCAACCAGCAGAGTATAGAGACGCTTACGCTGGGTGAAAACGTAACGTCACATACGAACGACGTATTCTCCTATGCGTATGCCCTGCGTTCTCTCACCATTCTGAACCCGCAGTTCGATCTGAACAGTTCCGGGCTGAGACATGACACTGTGGTTTACGGTTACGATGATACCCCCGCGCAGCGGTACTGCAGCACCTTCGGTATTGAATACGTGATTCTGGAACAGCAGCAGATCACCGGCGTTGCGCTTCTTTCATCTCCGCTTATTACAGATTATAAGGTGGGCGATACCCTCTGCACCGACGGCCTTCAGCTTACCGTAACCTTTGAGGACGGCACCTCCGCAGTGCGCACAACGGGCTTTGAGATCGGCGATTACGATTTCAGCGCTCCCGGCGAAAAGAGCATAAGCGTTTCCTACGGCGGCTTCAGCGATTCGTTCACCGTTACGGTTTCCGAGAACGCGCCCGTTTATGAGATCCGTGTGGGCGAAAGCATCGATCTGCTGCTCAAGCCCATGGATTACAACTATGATTACGATGCATACGTAAAATTCGTATGTGAAGAAGGCGGCAATCCCATTCCGCGTCTCAGCAATATGCCGGCAAACGCTTCTCGCTATATTCAGCTGTACGACGAAAACATGGAACAGATCACCGGCAGCGATATCAGCGACGGCAGCTGGACTTTTGAAGCAGGCACAACCTATTATCTGCACTGCGTGATCTATGTTCCGCGCACAGATAACTGCCACGCCGCAACCCTTACCCTTTACGCGGAACATGACCATAACGCCGATACCTATAACGTGATTGAGAATGAACCCACCTGCGCCAACCAGGGCTATCAGGCGACGTACTGCAGCGTTTGCGGCCTTTACATCACCGGGCAGACCCTGCCCAAGCTGTCCCACGAGATCGGCGAAGACGGCCGCTGCGTATCCTGCGGCAAGCTCCTGCGGTTCACCATCGGCGACGGCGAGGCAAAATCCTTTGTCTTAAAAGAATACGATTCCGGCGAAAAAGTGATCGGCGCCTATACGGCCGAAACGGCGCAGACCGTTACCGTTACCGTTATGCAGAACTCAAATTACGGCGCGCCTTCTGTTGAGTGCAACGGCAACAGGCTGTACGGCAATTATGAAGAAGAGATGCGCACCACCACCTTTGTTGCGGACGTACCCGCGGGCGGCACCCTTGAGATCTGCATCTGCCCCGTCTGGAGCGAAGAAACCGTTGTGGTGGCTGTGAACCACACCCACAGCTTTGCGCTGCAAAGCAGGGTGGAACCCACCTGTTCCGCCTCCGGCACGGAACATTATGTTTGCGGCGACTGCGGCGCTGTGTTTGACAAGGTGCTGTATGAAACGCCCCATACGCCCGACGGCGAATATGAGGTGGTTATGACGCAGCCGGTCTGCGCAGAGCATCGTGACGGTTCCAGGTATCTGCGCTGCGCCGTATGCGGGCAGACCTATTACGACACCGTTTACTGGCAGCATACCGATGAAAACCGTGACGGCGTTTGCGACGTTTGCGGCGAGAGCGTGGGCACCTGGATCACGCTGAACGAAACGCAGAGCTTTACTTCTTCGGGGCAGGGCTACAAGAGCTTTCCGTTTGTGGCTCCGGCGGACGGCGAATACGTATTTACCGCGCGTGGAGCCGGCGGCTACTATGCCTCCGCTTCCAGCAAAAACATGGGCAACTACTGGTTCGGCGGCGATTGGGACGGCCAGAGCCTGCATGTGAACCTGAAGCAGGGTGAGATCCGCGTGTTCAGCCCCTACTGCTATGACTTGATCGATTATACCGTTACGGTGACCGACGTGCACAGCCCCGAAGCCCACGAAGCGGTTCCCGCCGACTGCACAACAGACGGCCGCGCCGCCTATTGGTCCTGCGCGATCTGCGGAAAAACCTTCAGCGACGAAGCCTGCGAAAACGAGATCGACCTTGCGGATACCGTGATCCCGGCCGGGCATACGCTGGAATACGTACCCGAAGTGGAAGCGTTCTGCGACGCCCCCGGCATGCAGGATTATTACCACTGCACCGTGTGCGGCAAAAACTTCTGGGCGGATGATCCCGGCAGAGAGGTCAGCGATCTGAGCAGCCTTACCGTGTATACGATGCACCATATGAGTCAGAAGGCCGGTACCCCCGCCACCTGCACCGAGCCCGGCGTAAGAGATTACTGGCTCTGCGCCTCCTGCGGCAAAAAGTATGCGGATCGCGCCGGTACAGAACTTCTTACAGACGCGGATCTTGTGATCCCGGCGGGCCATACCCTTGAAGCCCACGCGGCAAAGGCCGCCACCTGTAAGGAAGCGGGCAACGTCGCTTACTGGTACTGCACCGTTTGCGAGAAATATTTCAGCGACGAAAACGCCGCAAATGAGATCGCCGAAAGCGAAATCGCCATCCCGAAGCTCACCACCCACACCTGGGATAACGGCACGGTTACCAAGCCCGCCACCTGCAAGGAAGAGGGCGTAAAGACCTTCACCTGCACCGTATGCGGCGCAACGAAGACCGAACCCATAGCGAAGCTCGCCACCCATACGTGGGATAACGGCACGGTCACTAAGCCCGCCACCTGCAAGGAAGAGGGCGTAAAGACCTTCACCTGCACCGTATGCGGCGAAACGAAGACCGAACCCATAGCGAAGCTCACCGCCCATACGTGGAACGCCGGTACCGTGACCCTGCAGCCCACCTGCACCGCCGACGGCGTTAAGACCTTCACCTGCACCGTGTGCGGCGCAACAAAGACCGAGCCTGTTGGCAAGGTACCGCACCGCGACAATAATAACGACGGCCTCTGCGATTTCGGCTGCGGCACCGTTATGGGCAACCCGAATCCGGAGCAGCCCGGGCAGCCCGAGCAGCCCTCCGGCGGCGACAAGTGCAAATACTGCGGCGAGACCCACGACGGCTTCTTCGGCAAGATCGTTCAGTTCTTCCACAATATTCTGTACTTCTTCAAAAACCTGTTTTCCCGTTAAATAAATCCCGAATATGTCCTCCGCAGGCCGGTCCCCGCAAGGGGGCCGGCTTTGCTGAAGATTGCAGTTTGTCGCGCTGTTGGCGCGACAGCGATATGGATCCTGACGGATCCGCGATATGTTCATTGAACGCGATATGCCTGCGGCGCGATATGTGCCTGCGGCACGCGATAGGATAAGGAGCCATATCATATCGCATGAAGCGCAGCTTCATATATCGCAATTTGCGCAGCAAATTATATCGCGCGGCGCAGCCGCATATCGCCAAAATACGTCGATCATTTCAAATTTCAGTTTGGCGTTGAGCATTGAGCGTATAGCGAGAATCACAGTGCGGGATGGCGATTCGTATCATTGGAATGTATC
>CAMOVW010000226.1 GCA_946627725.1 uncultured Clostridia bacterium | reverse complement strand
TCGCCAGCTTTTTCGGCAGCCGCATCAGGCCGAAGCCGAGTTTTTTGGGGGCGTCCATATCCGTACCTCCGTTTATATTATATTTATAATATGAATGTATGCAGATTTTAAGATCGTTCAAAACTGTTTTTCAGCCCCGCCCTTTTACCCTCTTTTTTCGCGGTACTGCTGCTGCGGCGGCGACGTATACCCGGTCCGCGCCGAAGATCAGCAGGGTTTTGGCCGCTTCGTTCAGCGTTGCGCCGGTGGTGAGAATATCGTCTACCAGCAGAATGCGCTTGCCTTCGATCTGCGGCAGAAATTCTTCCGCCGGTTCGTAGGTTCCCAATACGTTGCCGGTGCGCAGCAGATAGTTTGTAACGTCGTGCTGCGTGCCGGTTTTGCCGTATCTCGTAAGAAGCGGCAGCATCGGCAGGGAGGTTCGCTTCTGCAGTTCTTTGCAGAGCTCTTCCGCCTGGTTGTAGCCGCGGTTCCGTTTCGCTTTTGCGGACATGGGTATAAAGGTGAGCAGGTCCGTTTCGCTGAGCACGTCGCGGCAAACAAGGGCGTTAAACATGGCTTCGCCGAAGGGCACCGTCTTATCCAGCCGCCTGCGGAATTTGAATTTCTGCAGAGACCGGCGTACCTCATCCTCGTACAGCAGCGGAAAAACGGCCTTTTCGTAGAGCCTGCCCGGGCGGCAGTTGCAGTTTTGCAGCTTCAGCCCGCAGATATCGCACACCGCGCCGCTGATCTTACTGTAATCGATCAGCTTCGGTTTGCAGTTTTCGCAGATCGCAGCCGGGTGACGCAGAATGGTATCGCAGATATAGCACCGGTTCGGAAATATCAGCGAAATAAGCTTATCGCGAACCGTGCCTGCCCGCTCAGCCACGGAGCTCCTCCGCAATGCGCACGGTGGCCATGGCGTCGCGGCCGTAGTAATCCGCGCCGATCTCCTTTGCGTAATCCGCGGTGAGCACCGCGCCGCCTACGATCACTTTGCACGCGGGCGCTTTTTCTTTCAGCAGGGCAATGGTATCGCGCATGGCGGGCACCGTGGTTGTCATCAAAGCGCTGAGCCCCACCAGCGGCGCGCCGGAAGCGAGTACGGCTTCACAGACGGCCTCCGGAGATACGTCTTTGCCCAAGTCGATCACTTTGTAGCCGTAGTTCTCCAATAATAGCTTTACGATGTTTTTTCCGATGTCGTGAATATCGCCTTTAACGGTGGCGATAACGATTTTGCCTTTTGGCTGCGTTTTTTCACCGCCGGAAACTCCGTGGGCCTTGATCTTTTCAAACGCGGCGCCGGCGGCTTCTGCGCTCATCAGCAGTTGGGGCAGATACAGCTTTTGTTTTTCATAACCGATTCCCACCGTATCCAGCGCGGGAACGATCTCTTTTTCGATGATCAGAAGCGGATCCGTGTGCGCAAGCATCGCTTCGGTAAGGGCGGCGGCGTTTGCCTTCATGCCGGTTTCAATGGCGCGCTGCAGGGCGGAACCGGCGGCGGGTTCCGTTGCTTTTGCCGGATCTGCAGGGGAGGGGGTTGTGTTTGACGCAAGCGCCGGGGCGTGTTCAATGTAGCTGATAAAGTTTTCGTCCAGCCCGTTTAACGCGCAGAAGGCGTAGTAGGCTTTCATCAGGTCCGTAGAGCGGGGATTGATTATGGCGCCGCTGAGCCCCGCGGCTGCGGCAAGGGCGAAAAACGTGCCGTTCAGCGCGTCTCTGTTCGGCAGCCCGAAGGATACGTTTGAAAGCCCCAGCACCGTATGGCAGCCCAATTCCATCCGGATACGGCGCAGACACTCCAATACCGTGACCGCCGCCGCAGGATCGGAGCTTACCGCCATGCAGAGCGGGTCGATAACGATATCTTTCTTATCGATTCCATACGTCTCCGCCTCTTTGATGATCCGCGTCGCAATGGCGAGCCGCCCCTCGGCGGTATCGGGTATGCCGTTTTCATCCAGCGTGAGCGCCACGGTAACGCCGCCGTATTTTTTGACCAGCGGAAATACGGCGTTCATGCTCTCTTTTTTACCGTTGACGCTGTTTACCATGGGTTTGCCGTTGTACAGGCGCATGGCGTTTTCCAGCGCGGCGGGGTTTGCGGAATCGATCTGCAGCGGCAGGTCGGTTACCTCCTGCAGTTCTTTGATCACCCGGGGCAGCAGGGCGGCCTCGTCCAGTTCGGGCAGCCCTACGTTTACGTCCAAAAGATCCGCGCCGAGGGATTCCTGCTCTGCGGCCTCGTTCAGAACGTACTGCATATCGTTTTCACGCAGCGCCTGCTGCAGCCTTTTTTTGCCGGTGGGGTTGATCCGCTCGCCGATCAGAAGCGGTTTCTTGCCGAACGTGGCCGTGCGGGTATAGGAAGCGGCAACGGTGAAATTCTTTTTTTCTGTGGGCGCCGGTGCAAGATCTGCCGTCTGTTCGCAAAGCGCAGCGATATATTCCGGGGTGGTGCCGCAGCAGCCGCCGGCCAACCGCACACCCTTTTCAACAGCGATGCGCATCGTTTTTGCGAAGTCGGCTGCGGTAACGTCATATACGGTTTTTCCGTTTTTTTCCGTCGGCAGCCCGGCGTTGGGCTTGAACAGCACCGGAACGCTCGCGTGGGTGAGGTATGTTTCGATCACCGGCAAGAGCGCCGCCGGGCCGAGAGAACAGTTTACGCCGATCGCGTCCGCCCCGAGGCCCTCCAGCGTGGCGATCACCGCTTCGGGGCAGGCGCCGGTCAGAAGCCGTCCGTTTTCGGTGTACGCGTTGGAAACGATCACCGGCAGATCGCTGTTTTCTTTTGCGGCAAGCAGCGCGGCCTTGGTTTCATACAGATCCGTCATGGTTTCGATCACGATCAGATCCGCCCCGTATTTCACGCCGAGCCGCACGGTTCGGGCAAATACAGCCACCGCCTCTTCAAAAGGCAGCGTGCCGAGGGGCTCCAGCATTTTACCCGTGGGGCCGATATCCAGCGCAACAAACTTCGGCGCGCTGTTTTTGCTCTGCGACGCGGCAGCCCGGGCGTTTTTGATCGCGGCGCAAACGATCTTTTCCAGTTCTTCAGACGAAAAACGGAGCAGGTTTGCGCCGAAGGTATTTGTGTTTACGATATTGCTGCCCGCGTTATAATACGCAAGGTGAACGTTTACGATCTCCTGTGGGTGGGTCAGGTTCCACCGCTCCGGCGCTTCGCCGGGGGCGAGCCCCGCCGCCTGCAGAAGGGTGCCCATGCCGCCGTCCAGCAGGGTGACGTTGCGTTGTATGAATTCAATAGGCTGCATGATGATCTCTCCTTTTGATACGGAAGGATGAAACGGATGAACGGTTGTGTTAAACCTGTAAAATGCCTGCGATCGCGGTTACGGATTTGGATGGGGTCATAAACAGGTTCTCGCCGAGGGTGACGCCGATATGCTTTTCCGGCTGCAGGGCGGTAAAAATATCTCGCTGCATGGAAAGGGGCAGATCGCCGTACCCGGGGCTGAACCGGGGACGGATTTCTCCGTATTCTGCTCTCAGCTCCGCGCAGAACGCGTCGCAAACGGCTTCCGCATACGCTGCTCCGATGGCCTGATACCACAAAGCCCGGGCGGGGGAGAGCCGCTCGAATTTGCGTACCTGCCGGTCGAATCCTACGCCGGCGGTTGCGGCAAACAGCGCGATATGGCTGCATCCCCGCAGGTTCTTTTTCAGGTTGACGGAGTCTGTAACGGTAAAACCGAGGTCAAGTCCGTTTGGGGTTTCCGTTATGGGATATAAAGCGAAAACGACCCGCCCGGCGGTACCGTCGGGCAGGGCTTTCAAGCATTCCGTCGCCTCAGGCGGCAGGCTTTTTTCTTTGCTGCCCGCGTAACGGAGTATCTCTTTTTCGTTCAGCGTATCGGGCAGATACGTTCTGAGAAACGGGCCTGTCATTTTATGATATCAGAAAGATTTTCCATGATTTTCTCCGCCACCTCGGGCTTGTTCATGGAGTAAAGGTGTACGTTTTTGATGCCGTTTGCGTACAGGTCGATGATCTGATCTGTGGCGTAGGCGATGCCGGCCTGCTTCATGGCGGCGGGGTCGTCGCCGAATTTATCCACAAGGCTTTTGAACCGCTGCGGCACGTGGGAGCCGGATAGCTTCAGCGCGCGTTCGATCTGCTTCGCGTTTGTGATGGGCATGATCCCCGGGAAAACCGGCACGGTAACGCCCGCCTCGCGGATCTTATATAAAAAATTATACAGCAGATGGTTGTCGAAGAACATCTGTGTGGTCAAAAAATCACAGCCCGCGTCCACCTTTTCTTTCAGATGCATAATATCGCCCTTCTGGTGGTCGCTTTCGGGATGGATCTCGGGGTAGCAGGCGCCGCCGATACAGAAATCCCCCATGTTTTTCAGTTCCCGCACTAGCTCTACGGCGTAACGGTAATCCCAGTGGCTGCGGTCTTCGTGTTCGCGCCCCGCGGGGATGTCGCCTCTGAGCGCCATTACGTTTTGGATCCCCGCTTTTTTGATCGCGGCGATCTGCCGTACCACCGTCTCTTTGCTGGAGGATACGCACGTGAGATGCGCCAGCGCGGGTACGCCGTAGGCCTGCTGAATGTTCTTTGCGATCTCAAGCGTATATTTGCTGGTACCGCCGCCCGCGCCGTAGGTAACGCTCATAAACGCCGGTTTCAGCTTCGCGATTTCTTCGGTGGCTTCTTTCACGCTCTCGAAGAGTGTGTCCGTTTTCGGCGGAAACACCTCTATGGACAGGGTGAGCCTGTCCTCCTGAAACAGCTGGGAGATTTTCATGATGTTTACACCTGCTTTTTATTTAGTATCCCAATCCGGGAGATGGTTCAGATCGAAGGGCGTGGCCTGATATACGAAATAGTTCAGCCAGTTGGAGTACAGCAGATTTGCGCCGGAACGCCATGTGCAGAGGGGTTCTTTGGTATCGTCGTCGTTGGGGAAGTAGTTCTCCGGCACTTTTATGGGCAGCCCGGCGTTTTTATCCCGCAGGTATTCCGTGCGCAGGGTGCCCGCGTCGTATTCGGAATGGCCGGTGATAAAGATCTGCCGTCCGCCGTCGGTTTTGATGGCGTATACGCCCGCCTTTTCGCTTTCCGCCAGAATCTTAAGACGGGGCTCCGCCAGAATATCTTCTTTCAATATGGTTGTGTGGCGGGAATGGGGCACCAGAAAAACGTCGTCGAACCCGCGGAACAGTATCGAACCCTTATGGGTCACGGTATGCTCAAAAACGCCGAAGAGCTTTTCCTTCAGCAGTACTTTTTTTATGCCGTAGTGATAATAGAGCCCGGCAAACGCCCCCCAGCAGATATGGAAGGTGGAATACACGTGGCTTTTGCTCCACTCAAAGATCTCGCAGAGTTCCTCCCAGTAATCCACGTCCTCAAACGCCATATGCTCTACCGGCGCGCCGGTGATCAGCATGCCGTCAAAATAGTCGTCTTTTACGGCGTCGAAGGTTTTGTAGAAGCTGAGCATATGCTCTGCGGGCGTGTTTTTCGGCGTGCGTCCCGAAACGGTAAGCAGCTCGGGGTCGATCTGCAGCGGGGTGTTGCCAAGCAGCCGCGCGAGCTGCGTCTCGGTGGCGATTTTCGTGGGCATCAGATTCAGTATCAGTATCTTCAGCGCACGGATATCCTGAGACGCGGCGCGCACGGTATCCATAATAAAAATATTTTCTTCCTGCAGTGTTTTTGCGGCGGGCAGATCGCAGGGAATTTTAATAGGCACAGCGGTTTCTCCTTTTTTGTGAACGCCGTACCCGTTTACGGCGTATTATTATTTGAGCGCGGCAAACCCTTTTTCGAGATCGGCGATGATATCGTCGATGTGCTCGGTACCGATGGAAAGACGAATGGTGTTCTGGT
>CAMOVW010000225.1 GCA_946627725.1 uncultured Clostridia bacterium | reverse complement strand
TCGCGGGCCGCCACGGGCATATCGGAGGTGTTGGCGATCAGCACGGTGCGCTCCATCAGCGATTTGCCCGTATGGGGGTCGATCAGCTCGGGGAACTCGTTGAGCACGTCCGTCATCTCGTTGCCGCGCTCGCCGCAGCCGATGTAAACAACGATATCGGCGTCCGCCCATTTGGCAAGCTGGTGCTGCGTTACGGTTTTGCCGCTGCCGAAGGGGCCGGGGATGGCCGCCACGCCGCCCTTTGCAATGGGAAACAGCGTATCGATGGTGCGCTGGCCGGTGATCAGCGGCTGATTGGGCGAGAGCTTGGTTTTATAGGGTCTGCCACGGCGCACGGGCCAGGTGTGCATCAGGTGCAGCGGGGTCTTTTTGCCGTTGTCGTCCAGATAACCGATGGTATCCGTAACGGTGAAATCCCCCTCCTTCAGCTCCACCAGCACGCCTTTGGCGGTGGGGGGCACAAGGATGCGGTGCTTTACCACTTCCGTTTCGTTTACGTAACCCAGCACGTCGCCGCCGGTGAGAACGGCGCCGGGCTTCGCCGTGGGATAGAAATGCCATTTGATATCGCGGTCAAGAGAGGGGACCTCCACGCCGCGGGTCAGGTTGTTGCCGGTTTTTTCGCGGATCTTTTCCAGCGGGCGCTGGATGCCGTCAAAAATACCCTTGATCAGGCCCGGGCCCAGCTCCACGCTCAGGGGAAGGCCGGTGGATTCCACCCGTTCGCCGGTGCCGAGCCCGGCGGTTTCTTCGTATACCTGTACGCTGGCGCGGTCACCGTGCATTTCGATGATCTCGCCGATCAGACGCTTCTCAGCAACACGCACCACGTCGAACATGTTGGCGTCGCGCATGCCCTCGGCGATCACCAGCGGACCCGCCACCTTAATAATTCTGCCAATACTCATTTATCGTACCTCTCAATCCGGCAATATATCGGAACCGACAGCCTGCTCCACAAAGGAGCTGATATTTTTCATGCCCATCCCCGTATTGCCGGTAACGCCCGGGATCGGGATCACGGCGGGGCGGATGCTTTCTTTGTAACGCGCCAGCTCCGCGGGGATCTGCGAAGCAAGCTTTTCTGTGATAAAGATCACAGCGTAATCTTCGGCTGCGGCGCGCAGGGTTTTCGCGGCCTCGGCCGCGGTATCCGCAAAAAACACGCTCAGGCCTACGGAAGAGAAGCCGTAAACGCTGTCTTTATCGCCGATCACGCCCAGCTTATACATACAGCATTCTCATCCTCTCTCTTATGGTATCGTCCGGCAGGCCGTTCAGCTTGCCGGAAAGCAATATGCGCAGATCAAGCACCTCGGCGCGCACGGCGAAATAATAGCCCACCAGCGCGCTGATGCCGAAGGTTTCGCTCTTGCCTGCGCTTAGCAGCGCAAGGCGGCGGTCGTCCGCGTATTTTTCATAGGCGGCGGTGCTTTCGGTAAGGGCGTCGGCCCCGGCGGCGAAATCGGTGCGCCGCACATGATCCAGAAACGCCTCCATGCCGCTGTCCGCGGCGGCGATGATATCCGCCTTATCGTAAAAATCGTTGGCGCACACGGCGCGCTCCATAAAGCTTTTCGCCTTGCCGGTGCGGATGCAGCGATACAGCACCTTGATGCCGGTAAGGGCGGCTTCGGTTTGCGCCAGACGCAGCATTACGGGGTGATCCGCCGTTTTCGCCATTTCGATGGCGTGCTCCAGCGCGGCGCGGTCGATCACGGTATCCGCCAGCTGGGCGAACCCGGTTTTTGAAAGTATGCGGTAGGCGCTGCGGTCCGCGTGCTGCAATTCCGGGGGCAGATTCGCGTTATCCCGCGCGTAAACGCAGGCCCTGATCTCCTCCGGCGCGTAAACGCAGGGGGCGGCGTAAAGCCCCTCGGGGCTTTTTCCTGTAACAAGCGCCTTCAGGCACACCTTCAGGTTATGGAAATCGTTGCGGATCAGAATGCTGTTGAACTGGGCGGGATCCGGCAATATCTCGCCGATCAGCGCCCACATCTCGCGCAGGCGTTTTTCCAGCGCGGCATTGTAATCCGTACCCTCGATCTCGTAGCCCTTTTCACGCAGGCGGCGGGCGCATTCCGTATAACCGGGGGCGGAAGCAAGAGAAGAGAGCTCCGACGCGCCGATCAGCCGGGCCTCGTTTGCGCGGATCCGCGCCACGGCGAAGGTATAATCGGTTTCTTTCATACGGCTCACCCTTTCGCGGGCGCGCCGAACAGCAGCGACGCGGCCTTTGCCTGCAGCTCCTGCGAATAGGCGGAAAACAAGGCGCCGAAGGTGCAGTTTTGCTCGATCTCGCCGTATTTCAGAATAAAGCCGTCCTCAATATCGGCGGGCACCGGGCTCACCTTGATGCCGTAGCCCAGCTTATCGATAAAATCTTTGGGCATGCGGCGCAGATCGCGCTCGCAGAGCAGCATTTCGCCAACGCCTTCCTGCTTATTTTTATGGGCAAGGCCGGCAAGGGCGTTGAAATACGCCTCGTCGCTTAAATCGTGCAGGCTTTTTTTTGCGCCGGCAAGCACCTCGTTGATCATCTCTACCTTGGCGGAGAGCATCGCCTTGCGGGCGTTTGCCGCGCTCTGGGATGCGGCGGAGGCCATGATCTGCTCGCCGCGCTTGTTTGCCTCTGTTTCGGCGCGTTTTATGGTTTCATTGCCCTCGGTTTGGGCGCGGCTTACGATCTCCGCCGCCTTCTTTTTGGCGTTGAACAGGATCTCTCTGCACTGCGCCTCGGTCTCTTCGTTGAGCCGGGCAGTGATTTTTTCAATTCCGGACATATTGATTGCCCTCCGAAAAATTATGCAAACAGTTTGGTAAGGCCGTTCAGCGCAAGCACGCTTACAAGCAGGGCAAGAATGGCGTAGGTTTCCACCAGCGCGGCGAAGGTGATGGCTTTACCGCTCTCATTGGGCTTTTTGGCTACGATGCCAACGCCCGCGGCGGCCGCCTTTGCCTGCTGCACGGCAGAGAAGTAACCAACGATGGCCATGGGCAGATCCGCCGCGCAGATCGCAAGGCCCTGCTGCCAGGTATAGCCCACGTTTCCGCTGCCCATAATGCCGGTAAAGCTGAGGGTGAGGATGGCGATCAGAAGGCCGTAAAGGCCCTGGGTGGCGGGCAGAACCTGCAAAATCAGCACCTTGCCGAATTTGGAAGGATCTTCGCTTACCACGCCGGCCGCAGCCTGACCCACAAGAGAGGTACCCTTCGCGGAACCCATACCGGAAAGACCTGCCGCAAGAACGGCGCCGAGAACGATAAAGAATACACCGAGATCCATAATTACATTTCCTCCTTGAATCTGTAAAACTTTGTTTTTGCTTCCAGAGGCGCAAAGGCTCTGCCTCCGCCCTCATAAAATTTTGAGAAATATTCTACGTACTGCAAGCGGTTTGTGTGTACGTAGGCGCCGATCAGGTTAATGGCGAGGTTCGCGGCGTGGCCCGCGATGAACACGGGAATGAACATGATCACCTTTACCACGGGGTTGGAGGGCAGCGTGCCCAGCATGTTCATTACCTGCCCGATCACGCCGGTGGCCATACCCAGCGCCAGCAGACGGGCGTAAGAGAGCACGTCTCCCAGGTAGCCGCTGAACATATTGTATACGGCGTAGAACCCGCCGCCGATCTTGCCGCCGACGCTGGCGGAATGCCTGCCCGCGGTGGCGATCACCAGCACAAGGCCGGCGATCAGCAGATATACCGATATGGGCTGCAGGGCGTTGTGCACGGCGGTGAAGGTATTGAAGAAGAAGGTGCCCAACGGCGTGTAATCCGCCGGAATGGTATCCTGCTTGAACAGGTTAAAGAATACGGGCGCGATGCCCAGCACCGTTAAAAAGGTGGGTACCGTATCAAAGAGCGCATCCAGCTTGTGTCCGTTCTTTATATCCGTATAGCCCTTCATCAGCACGCCCCAGAACAGATGGGCGAGGCCGAGGATAAAGCACATGATCAGCACGTTCATCGTATCGGTGACCGCGTCCGTCCAGATGTAGAGCGGGCCGATCTCTTTATGGAAGAACTCCCGCATGATCACCTGCGGCGCGTCGCCGAACCAGCTGCCGTACATGGCGCCCCAGAACACGGTGGAAACACCGCAGAAGAAATACATTTTTACGCTGTTGCGCATTTTGCGCTCCATGTTGCGCTTAAACAGCAGCACGGCGCCGGTTGCCAGCGCGATCAGCAGGCCGTAGCCCGCGTCGGAGAGCATCATGCCGAAAAACAGGTAATAGAAGAACGCCATACTGCCGGTGGGATCGATATCCGCATTGCCGGGCAGAGAATACATGCCCGTTATGTTTTCCAGAGGAGAAGCGAACCCGTTGTTTTTCAGTATCACGGGCACGTCCTCGTCCTCCGCCGGTTCGCGCACCTCCACGGCGGCGTCGAATTTTGCTTCCGCCTGCTTTTTGATGCGGGCGGCGTCTTTTTCGGCGGCGTAGCCCCGCAGCAGGAACACACGCGTCGTCTGCCCCGTTTTTTCGGAAGCCAGCAGCAGGTCTTTCCGGGCGGAAAGCGCATCCAGCCCGAACCGCAGATCTTCACGCTTTGCGGCGGCCGCTTCGATCTGCTTTGAGATCTCGCCGAGGCGGGCTTCGCTTTCGCTGATCTTCGCCTGATTCTCACTTATCTTTTTCTCCGGAGAAGAGGAAGCGCAGTCCGGCGCGAATACAAAGCCGTATTCCCTGAGCGCCTGCTCCACCTCGGGGGCGTCCTCATCCATACAGAAGGCGGCAAACGTGGTTTGCTCCTCAAACGTATGGTAGATTTCCACGTCCACGCTGTCGATGTCGGGGAAGGCCGCGGCGATCACGTCCAGCAGCTCCTCACGGGTGGCGGCTTTGCGCACGCTGCCCAGCAGGTAGCTCACCCGCCCGGTGGTGCCGGAGCGCACCGGAAAATCCGCGTCCGCCCAGGGCTGCAGCGTATCGTTTTCCACCTGCAGGCGCGTGATCTCCTCTTCCGTTTCCGACGCCTCTTTTTTCAGCGACAGTACGCTGTTTGCAAAAGCGAGGGTTTCGGGCAGCGCGGCGGTTTTTGCGGAAAACTCTTCTTCCGTAAGTGCAACGCGGGGCTCCAGCATGGCGGTGAGGGGTTTCTTCTCCGGCGCGGCGGCGTCCAGCACGTTCAGCGCGTTTTGCAGCGTGAGCGCGTCGGCGTCCGTTTCGGCGCAATCCTGCGAATGATCCTGCGGGGAGGTATACTCCTCGGTGACGGCGGAAACCTCCATGGTTCCCTTTTTCTGCAGATAATCAAGTATGGCTTCTTTTTGCGTTATCGGGGCAATCAGCTCAACACTCATTACCTTAAGCTTTGCCAAACGTTTACACCCCCTTTACGACAGTTCCAGCAGATATAACGCTGTCTGCCGCACGGCTTCCGCCGTGTTTTTACGGGAGGCCTCTTTCAGCGCGCCGGTCTGCTTTTCGCTCTCGGCGGCGCCCTCCTGCAATTTCTTTTGCGCGGCGGCCTCGGCGGCCTTAATGATCTCCGCCGATTTCGCCTTTGCAAAGGCCTCGGCTTCTTTGCGCATAGAGGCGGCTTTCTTTTCCGCCTGGGCAAGAAGCTCGTTTGCTTCCGCCTTCGCCTTTGCCTTTTTTTCGTCGCAGACGGCCTCGGCGGCAAGCACTTTTTCCATGATCTCAGAAGGCATTTTATCACCCGCTTTTCATTACTCTGAGATAATTTTATTTATTATACCATTGAATTAAAATGCGGTCAAGGCGTTTTCAACGAAAAAATCATTTCCGGCGCGGACGGATAAGAAAAAAGAGAAGGCTTGAGAAAAGTACGGAAAGGGCAAATTATAGTGATATATTTTTGCGCTGCAAAAATGTTATATTCGCTACGCGAGT
>CAMOVW010000224.1 GCA_946627725.1 uncultured Clostridia bacterium | reverse complement strand
CAAGGCGGGCGAATCCGTTCGTTTCATCAACGTGCCCAGAAACTGCACCTACGCCTTCTGGGAGGTGAGCGGCGATCTGCCTGCCGGGTATCACTGGGTATCCATCACCGGCGAAAACCATACGAGAGACGCAGACAATAATTATACCTCTTATACGCCGCAGCCCTATCCAGAGAATACGGGAACGACCCCCGCGGGCGATACCTGGCTCGGCGGCAAGGTATACAGCGACGTGCAGCACAATATCGATATCACGAACCGCATGCTGCAGCCGAACCACATCTCCGTTACCAAAAAAGTAACCAAAGCGGACGGAGAAACGCCGATTCAAACGAACGACAGCTTCACCTTCCACGGCGGTATCTGGAATTGGCGCGGCACGCCCTATACCTTCGATCCCGCGTGGGACGACCGCACGGACCGCTCGCAGGGGATCCCCGAAGCGGAATACGGCAATTACACCTGGGACGACCATCAAAACGACCCCGTCGCCTATAACATACTCGATAAAGACGGAAATTACGTCGTATACAAAGGCCACTTCGATTCCACCGACGAGATCTCCTTTACGCTGAAAAGCGGCGAGACCATTGAATTCCTTGACGTTCCCACCGCCAGCACCTACCGCTTCTGGGAGATCACGGACGGTATGGATGCGCCGGACAGCATCTATCAGTTCGTTTCCGCCGAGGGCAGCGCGGTGAACGCTTCCGGCGAAGCTGCGCAGCAGCCCGGCGTTTGGGAAAACGAAGACGGCTATACGGTGGTTTCCGGCACCGTGAATGAGAACGACGATCATGCCGTTACCGTCAAAAACAAATTCAGGCGCGATCCCGTGCCGATCCGAATAGAAAAAACAGACGCGGACGACAATACCGTTAAACTGAACGGCGTTACGTTCCGGCTGTACGCGGATGCTTCCCATGAAACCCCCGCTCTCGATTATGAGGGCAGCGAGATCGGCCTCATCACCACCGGCGGCTTTGCGGATGCAGAGCAAACCGTTCCCCTCGGCGTTGCCGAAATCGGTTCGCTGTGGCCCGGTACCTACTATCTGGTGGAAGCCGATCCGCCACCCGGTTATAAACCACTTACAGATCACGTTGTGATTACCGTCGCAAGCGACGGCGCCGTTACGGTGACCAACCCCGATTTTGCCGCGGCTACCGGCAGTGGGTTCGTAACGGAGCAAGACGGTCTGATCACGGTAGCCATCCCCAACATGTCCTCTTCCGGTACGGAGCTTCCGTCCACCGGCGGCAGAGGAACGTTACTGTATACGTTGAGCGGCATAACTCTTATGCTTCTTGCTGCTCTGGTATATATTTTCGGCTTACGGCGAAGGAAAGGGGTGAGAGTCAATTCCTGATTCGCGGGGGATAACCCCGATCCGTCTTCTCGCCGTAACGCGGAAGATAACTTAACCCAAAACCCCGCTGCCGGGTACGGACAGCAAAAAGCGCCCCTCGGGGCAAACACACAAAACGCCCCGAACGGGCAAAGAAAGGACGAAATTTATGAAAAAGTTCAGCAAAATCCTTGCGCTTGCGATCGCTGTGATCATGGCGCTCTCTCTCAGCGTAGCGGCCTTTGCGGCTACCATCACCAAGAACCCGGCCGATCTTACCGGCCCCGCCTCCATCACCGTTAATATGCCCACGCCTCAGGGCGACGCCGCCGACAACGTCTACAAAATCTACAAAGTGTTCGACGCAGTAAGCGCTGCTGACGGCGACGAGAACACCCCCAGCGCCATCACCTATACGCTGGTTGACGGCAAAACCACCCCGCCCGCAGGCTTCACTGTAGACGCTCAGGGCAGAGTGACCTACGTTGGCACCGGCACCGACGGCCAGCTGACCGACGCCGATATCAACAACATCAAGGGCTATGTTACCGAGAACGATCTTGTTGCTACCGTTAACACCACCGTGGACGACAGCTCCTTTACCGTGGAAGGCCTGCCCTATGGCTACTACTACATCACCACCACCACCGGTACGCTGGTAACTGTGGATTCCACCAATCCCAACGCCACCGTGAACGATAAGAACGAAGTTCCCCCCGTTGACAAGAAGATCACCGGCGCTACCAGCTACGATGAGGACGGCAAAAAGGCCATGGCTCAGGTTGGCACGGACGTAGACTTCACCGCCACCGTTACCAAAAAGGCCGGCGCAGAGCGCTATTCCTACCATGATACCATGACCAGCGGCCTCAGCTTCAAAGCCGATTCTCTTACCGTTAAGGTAAACGGCGTTGACATTCCCGCTTCCAACTACACCGTTACCGCTCCTGCCGGCACCGAGACCTTCAAGATCGATTTCAAAGATTCTTACATCAAGACCCTTGCCGACGAAACCAAGATCGACATCGCTTACACCGCCACCATCACCGAATCCGCTCTTACGCTGGATCCCGAAAAGAACACCGCTTACCTCAGCTACGGTAACGAAGACGGCGAAAACCATACGCCTCCCACGGAAGTTGAAGTTTACAACGCTCAGATCAGCGTAAACAAGGAAAACGATAAGGGCGAGCCCCTTGCCGGCGCAGGCTTCGTACTTCAGAACGCCGAAGGCAAATATTATAAGCTGAACGGCACCACCGTTACTTGGGTAGACAGCATCGACGATGCCGACGAGCATTTCTCCGCTGACGGCGAAAACGGCACCACGAAGGGTGCTGTGGATCCCTTCACCGGCATTGCCAACGGTACCTACACCCTGATCGAAAAGACGGTTCCCGGCGGTTACAACAAAGTAGGCGCAGATCCCACCTTCACCATTGCCGAGCATGACTACACTGCTGAAAACCTTGAGCAGAGTGCTACCGTAGAAAACGAAAGCGGCGTTGTGCTTCCCAGCACCGGTGGTATCGGTACTACGATCTTCTACATTGTTGGCGCTGTGCTTGTAGTAGGCGCTGCCGTGGTTCTGATCGTTAAAAGACGTACTGCTTCCGCGAATGCGTAAGTTCAGGCTTAAGATCTGACCAAAACCGTATCAATGCGTTAAATTGGCTTTCCCGGGGGCGGGCAAAAACCCGCCTCCGGGCGATAAGGAGAGCTCTATGAGAAAGTCAAAAAAAATGACTACAATTATCATAGTGTGTATTTTTCTGATAGGGTTGTCCTTATTGGCTTATCCAACCGTAAGCGATCAGTGGAACAAGGTGCACCAGACCCGCGCCATCGTTTCCCACGCCGAAAGCGTTGCGAAAATGAGCGATGAAGAGTGCGAAACCTACCTTGCCCCCGCAAGAGAGTTCAACGAATCTCTGCTTACCATGCCCGACCGCTGGAAGATGAACGGAGACGCCAGCAAAAACTACAATTCTCTTCTGGTTACCGATGATACCGAGGTTATGGCATATATCGAGATCCCCAAAATCAAGATCAGCCTACCCATCTACCACGGCACCGGCGCCGCCGTTCTGCAGCAGGCCATCGGGCATATGGAGGGTTCCAGCCTTCCCGTGGGCGGCGAGGGGACCCACTGTGTGCTCTCCGGCCACAGGGGCCTGCCCAGCGCAAAGCTGTTTACGGATCTGGATAAACTGGTAGAGGGCGACACCTTCATGATCTATACCCTCAACGAAACCCTCACCTATGAGGTAGATCAGATCAATATCGTATTGCCGTCGGATATGAGCACCCTCGGCATTGAAAAAGATAAAGATCTGGTTACGCTGTTCACCTGCACGCCCTACGGCATCAATACTCACCGCCTAATGGTGCGCGCTCACCGTGTTGAAAACACCTCCACACATCTGGTGCTGGTTACCGCAGACGCGCTGCAGCTGAACCAAACGCTTGTGGCCGTGTGCATTGCCGTGCCCTTGCTGTTTCTGCTGTTTCTGTTTACCATATTGCGGCCGAACAAAAAGCGCCGCTGGCAGGAAATTTACTGACCTGTTATTTTTTCGGAAAGGAGAGACGCGCGTATTCCGCGTCAGGCTGATTCATTATGCTGAAAACCGTTCGTATCCGCGCGTTTGTTCCTGTGCTGATCGCGCTGTGCATGCTGCTGTGCGTGGCAGTGCCCGCGTTCGCATCCGGGGTTGAAGATCCCGCCGCCGCAGGCAACGTCACCGTATCGCTGACCTCTGCCGACGGCAAAGCCCTTGCGGGAGGTAGCCTCCGCGCCTATCAGGTGGCCTCTTTGGAAGACGGCTACACTTTTGCGTTCACCCCGGCGTTTTCCGGCTGTGAGATCGACCTTTCAAAGCACGAATTTACCGAAGCGGATTGCGATACCGTAATTGCTTTTGTGGAAGCAAACCATACCCCGGCGAGTAAAACCGCCGCCGTATCCGAAGAGGGCGCGGCCGCGTTTACCTCGCTGCCGTTGGGTATGTATCTGATCGCGCAGGACGTTGCAGCCGAAGGGTATAACCCCATTCTGCCCTTCCTGGCGGTGGTTCCCGAAATGATCGACGGTGTTGCGAATTACGACGTAAAGTGCGCGCCCAAGTCTGTGGAAAAAACACCCGATCTTTCCGTTCCCCTTACGGTGGAAAAGAAAGTGATCTCCGTAAACGGCAATACGCCCCCGTCCGATACGCCCTTCTCCTTTGTGCTCGTTCCGGCGGAAAAAGGACAGCCCATGCCGAAAAACGCGCAGTATAACCTCTCGCCGGATGGTTCCCTTACCGTGTCGCGCAACGGCGGCGGTACCGTGGATTTCGGCAGCTTCGCCTTCACCGCGGCGGAGGCCGGTAAAACCTACGTGTATTCTCTGCGTGAGGTAAAAGGCGCCGCCCTGTATTATACTTACGATACCACCGTATATCAGATCTCTCTGCGTGTTTATAAAGATGAGAAAGGCGCGCTGCAGTGCGAGTTCTCAGCGCAGGATGAAGGCGGAAAAGCCTACGACGATATCGTTTTCAACAATACGTATAATAACGATAATCCCGATATCCCCCGCACGGGGCAGCTCTGGTGGCCGGTATTCGTGCTTGCGGGCGCAGGCGCTGTGCTTACCCTTGCAGGGCTGTGGCGCAGAAGAAGAGGGGAGGCCTTACGGTGAAACGCAGAAAAGGTACCGTTCTGATCCTCTCCGGCATTCTGATGCTGGCAGCTGCGGTGGGGCTTACCGTATATAACTTTTCAGACGACAGCCGCGCCGAGAACCAAAGCCGACAGGCATTTAACTTTGTAGTGGAGGCCATAACGCAAAACGCTGCGGAAAATCAGGCTTCCGCACAGTCGCCTTCCGCGTTGCTTCCCGCCTCCGCGGCGGGCACGGTTCCCGAAATGCCCACCGTAGAGAAAGACGGCAGCCCTTACATCGGTGTGATTGAGATCCCCTCGCAGGGCATATCCCTGCCGGTACTGGCGGATTGGAGCTACGAAAACCTTAAGATCGCCCCCTGTCGCTACGCAGGCTCTTATTATGCGGACGATCTCGTTTTGTGCGCACATAATTACCGTTCGCATTTCAATCCGCTGCGCTGGGTGGATATGGGCGAGGACGTCTATTTTACCACCGCGGCAGGCGAAACGATCCATTACGTGATCGCCAACCGTGAAACGCTTCAGCCCTCCGAAAACGAAAAGCTTGTAACCCCGAGCGACGAATGGGATCTTACCCTGTTCACCTGCTACGTGGGCGGCGCCACCCGCTGCGTGATCCGCTGCCTCCGCGCCGAAAACTGAATACTAAAAAAACAAATCTCCCGAACCTTTTTGGCCTCGGGAGATTTTTGTTTCTTCAGGGGAGTGTGGAATTTACAAATTATAATTTATCGCGCTGTGTTACTATTGCGACGCGGCAGGCGGTACGGCGGGACGGTTCTGTGTATCAACCCGGTTGATAAAGGTATAGCGTTTTCAAAAAATATGATACATAGAACCGTCCCACGTTCGCCGGATGGTTTGCAACGAACCGGGATT
>CAMOVW010000223.1 GCA_946627725.1 uncultured Clostridia bacterium | reverse complement strand
TTCACTCTTACTTCTTACCTCAATTGCAGTTTATCGCGGAGCGATAAACTGCAATTTCCCCCACAACCAAAAGAGCCCGTTCCCTTTCGGAAGCGGGCTCTGAATTTTTGGTTCGCTTATTCCGCCGGTTTTTCGTCCGCGGGAAAGCGCAGGAAGAAGGTGATCACGCTGGCGATCACCATGGCGGCGAAGGGGAATACACACAGCAGAATGCGGGCGGCAAAGCCCGGGTTGGGGCCGGGGTTATCGCCGTTTTCAAAGCCGAATACGGCGGATGCCACGTAAAAGGCGAGGGAGGTGTAAAGGCCGTTCAGCCGGTTCATCACGCCGCCCAGCGAATTGATGATGCCCTCGCGCCGGACGCCGTATCTGCGGTAATCGTCGTCCACGATCTTTGCGCCGATGCAGTCCATGGTGGTGAGGCAGGCGGCGATGCCGACGCCCATCACGGCGGCCACGGCAATGGCAAATGGCAGGGTGTTTGCGAAATACAGCGGCACAAAGCCCACCGCCATCACAATAAAGCCGATACGCCATACCGTCATCACCGGCAGCTTCTTTGCGATCTGCGACCACATCAGTATGCCCAGCACCGACACCCCCAGCACGATGCCCAGCATAAGCGTGGTGGTGGAGCCGCCGAGGTTCAGCGTGTATTTCACATAGAAGGGCAGCGCCTGCGAGATCAGCGCGAAGGCGGCGGAATAGAAGGCCCCGGCAAAGCCGAAGATCCAGAAGCGGGGGTTTTTCAGCAGCGCAAGAACGCTGTCGAAGAGCCGTGGCATGGGCTCGTCCACATAATCCATCGGCTCATGGCAGCCCAAAAAGCAGTACATCATCACCGCCAGCGCCAAAACGCCGTAGATCACGCTGGTGAGCCGGTAGCCGATCTTTTCGGTGATCATCGGGGTGAGGGCGATGCTGATGGCCATGGCGAACAGCTGGCAGATCTGCCGTATGCCGTTCACCTTCGCCCGGTCCGTATCCTTGCGGAACAGATCCGGGAACAGCGCGCCGTAGTTTGCGTTCACTAGCGAATCCAGCGTGCCGGTGAGGATATACATCAGCAGCATATAGATGAAAAGCATCCCCTTTTCGCTCTGTACAAAGGCGGGTACGTTATAAAACAGGATAAAGAACAGCACCAGCAGCGGCGTGCCGATCAGCAGCCACGGGCGGCGGCGCCCCCATTTGGTGCGGGTGCGGTCCGATAAAAAGCCGTAAACCGGGTTGTCGACGGCGTCCACAAAGGTGTAAATGAACAGCACCAGCGAATACTTCTTCATGTCCAGCCCCAGCATATCCACGTAATAGATGGCGGCAAAGGATTTGAACATGTTGATGGGGATGGATGTGCCGAACATTGCGAAGCCGTAGCGGGCGGGGGCTGTTCTTTTTACAAGCGGGGATCGGGTATCCATGTTACGCTTCCTCCTTGAAATAAACGGGATTTGATATGGCCAGAAGCCTGCCCGGCAGCAGGGCGGCTTCGATCTTCGCGTAAACGAACCGGGCGTCTTTTGCGATGAACCTTGCTTCGCCCCCGGCGGCGGAAAGGGCGGTTTCACCTTTGTCCGTAACAAAGGTCACCCGCTTTGCGTCCGTTTTTACGGTGACGGGAATCTCGGGGCTGTAAACCGTTTCGTCACCCATAAACGCTTTGCCGTAACCCAGCTCCAGCACAGGGCCCTTGGCGCTGTCGGTAACGTAAGCGTGCCCCGCCCAGATGGCGGCGAGCAGGTCTTCTGCGGCGGGGGAATCGGCGAATACCGCCGTGGCGGGGCTGCCCAGCCGGATCACGCCGGGCTTGTGGAAATCGCTGCCGCCCACAATGGGGATGCGCCTGCCGCGCCGCAGCAGCTCCGTCCACCACGCCACGGCTTTTGCGTTGCGCGGGGTGAATGGCCCGTTCCAGATCTCCATCATATCAAAAGCGGCGTCGTCCTGCCACAGATAAGGGCAAAAGGGGCATTTCGGGTGGTTCACCGAGATCACCGCGCCCTTAGCGCGGGCATGGGCGATCACGCCCCGCATCTCGTCTTCGCTGTTGGCGATAAAGGAATCCCCGAAGGGATCCGGCACGCCGAAAAAATTCATATGTCCCTTGTAGTGGGTCCATTCCACGGCGGGGATGAAGGTAACGCCGGGCACAGAGGGCAGCCGCAGGTTCTCGGCGTAATTGTTGTGATCCGCCACGGCGATGAAATCCAGCCCCGCTTTCTTTGCCCGGTCGCCCAGCTCCCAGGGGCTGAATACGCCGTCCGAGGCAGTGGAGTGCATGTGCAGATCGCCGAGGTACCGGCGAAGCCTGGGCGGGGTAAAGCTGACGGTGTAGGTCACGTCCACGCCGCCATCTTCGATATGGTACGCGCCGATCAGTATGCGCCATTCGCCGGGGTTCACGGGGCGGGTGAGGTACCCGGGGGAGGAGCGCTGGGCGCTCACGTAAATACTATTATGGGCGGAGCCGGACCAGCCGAGAAATTCCCCCTTCTCATTGCACAGGCCCAGATCCACGGTGTTGGAGGGCTTCAGGTCCTTCATCACGCCCCGCCCCTTTGAGGGGTATTCGTACGCCACCGTAAGCGTTTGAACGCCCGGCGGCACGGTAAAGGGCAGCGCGTAATACGAGCCCTCTTTTTCTTTCGGGATGTGGTGGCGGAGCACCGTCGGTTCCATGGGGCAGGTTTTTTCCGTATCCATTCAGCGTTTCACCTCCCGCAGCGTCAGCGCAGCCGTATGGGCGCCGCTGTCGATCGTGATCGTACCGTCGCCCCCGGGTAGAAAAACACGATCAGCGCGGGCAGCAGCGACGTCAGCGCCCCCGCGATCATAAACAGGCGGAACTTGCCGTTTTTGCCGTACCGGTCGAACAGGTTTGCGATCAGTGGGTCCATTACCGCGTCCAGCAGCCGGATGGGCAGATGGACGGAGGCGAACAGAATGCCCGGCTGCAGCACGTTCTGCGTGTAATAGTTCCATTTGCCCATCATAATCGTGATGGCGGAGCCGCCCGCGTAGTTCAGCGAAAACAGCAGCACGCGCCCCACCCTGCAGCCGTAAAGCCCGGGGGCGGTGTTCGCGTGCAGCAGGGAATATACCGGAAGGGCGCGGTAAAACTTTGCCGCCTGAAAATAGCCCTTCGCCGCGAGGGTGATCTGGGCGAAGGCGTATTGCGCCACGGGCACGGCGTTGGCCTCCAGATCCTTTTTGCCGATCCTGCCCGAAAGCTCGCCGTATTTCTTAAGATCCTGCAGTACGGCGGGGGTATACACTTTATCAAACTGCAGCGCGTGATTCCCCAGCAGAGCGATCTTCATTTATCGTTTCCCCTTTCCTTTGTCAATAAAAAATCCCCCAGTGGATCGCCGGGGGAAACAGGGATCATAAAATCAACTTGAAAACAGAGGCTTGAGCACGTTCAGCAGCATGGCGGCGAAGCCGTCGTTGCGGATATCCTTGGTCAGCTCGCTTGCCGCAAAGGCGCGGGCGTCGGCGGTGCCGCTGCCCATCAGGGCGGTTACAATGCTCAGTATGCTGCCGCCGCCGCTTGCCGCGCCTACCAGCGAATCCGCCGCAAAGAACACCCAGAACACCAGCGCCTTGCCCGCGCCGGGGTAGGTCTGCTCCGCGTCTTTGATGGCGGGGGCGGCGTTTGTGAGGTAGTTCACAATAAAATCGCCGAGCCCCAGCGTGTTCTTCGCAAACTGCAGGTAAGCGGGGGTGCGCTCCGAGAATAAGATCTCCTGCAGCAGAAAATCGTAAATTACCGACAAAATGTCATTTTTGTTCACGCTTGCCGCGTTTACCCGCATGCCGGTCTGCCCGTTGGCGGAAACATAGCTCTCCGTGGTCCAGCTGCACAGATCGTTATACAGGCTTTCGGTGGTGAACTGCAGCGGAATGCGTATCCCGAGTTTTTTCTCCGAAAGATCCGATACCAGCTTGCACACCAGCGCTATGGGGTCCGTCTGCGCAAAGCGCACGTCAAAGCCGAGCAGCTTTGTAAGGTCGATATCGTAAATGGGCCGTATTGTTTCGATCAGCCCGTTTAAGGTATACAGCACATGGTCCATCACGTCCGTAAGGCAGCCGCTTCGCAGGAAGAACAGCAGATTCGGCAGCATGGTCATCAGTTCCGAGATCGGGTCTTGCTTGATGCCGTCCACCACGGCGAACACGGTATCGATCAGGTTGGATATCAGCGTTATGCTGCCGCCCGTAAGGCTTGCCGCCGTGGGCAGGTTCTGTACCCCCAGCGCCTCCATCAGCGGGATCAGCCCTGCGGTATAGGCGTCGTACCCCGGCAGATCAACAAGCTTTACGGCGGTTTCCGAAGGCGCGTCCGCAAGGCTTACGGTGATGTGTTTGCCCAGCAGCAGGTAATCGAGCAGACCGCGGATGGGGTAAACCAGATCGATCACGCCCTGCCGGAAAGCGGCGCGGTCCCCGGGGGTGAAGGCGGCGTGGTACCCGCCCCAGAAGGAGAGGTCGATCCCCATCTTGTTCTTCAGCAGGTCTTTGAGGATATCCGGCAGAGCAACCTTGTTCAGCGTTTCGGCGATCTTGCCCGCAACGGTGTTCAGAATATCCGGCGTGCAGATCTTATCCGCAATGCCGTCGATCAGGCCCGCAAGGCTGTCTGCCGCGATGCCCGCGATCTGAATATCCGTACCGGAGAGAACGCCGTCGATCAGCCGGGGCAGATTGTTTACCATATATTCGGCTTTGGCAGCGGTCCAGTAATCGGTATAAAGGGTTTTCGCTTTGCCCTCGCCGGCGGTAAACGCGCGCCAGGTCACCGCCGTGGGGGCGGTGTTCGTTTGGGGCAGCAGCAGCTCGCACAGCGCGGCGATGGCGGCGTCCGGGTCGGCGGCGAGCCGGTCCGTTACCGTATAAATGATGTCCGGTACGGCGGCGCCGGGGCTGAGCAGCGCAAATACCATATCGATCAGCGCGTGGTCCTTCAGCAGGCTGAAGATATAACGCAGCAAAAATACCGCTACATCCGCTTTGTTTGCCTCAATGCGCACGGCTTTGCCCGCTTCGGCGCCGGTATAGGGGTGCTCTGAGCGGAAGGTATCGTGCACGGTTACGGCGCCGAGCGTCGCAAGGGTGGGGCCGTCGATTTCCGGAATCTGCTCCAGCTGAAGAAAGCCCTTTACCATTGAGAGAATGCCGTTGAGCGAGGATACGTCAATGCCCATCTCGTTCAGATCGATGAGCTCGTTGCCGCTGATGCGTATGGGCTCTTCGTTTTTATAGGGATCCGCCAGCATGCCGTCGCCGGCGATCTGCGCGGTATAATACGCGTTGGTGGTATAGTTGATCTCGGTTTTCAGCAGCGAGAGCAGCGGCGTGATCAGCCCCGCCTCAACCGCGTAGGCGATATGGGGCAGAACGCCCAGCAGAAAGCTCAAGGGGGCGGCCAGCAGCTGATCCACCACTTTGTCCACAAGGTCCAGCAGGCCTTCGGTGAGAAACTGCCGCACGGAGGTGAAGGTGTTGCCGTCCGGGGGCGTTACGCCCAGCGCCTCAAATATGGGGGCCACCACGTTGTTGTAGCCCGGGTTCGGCGCGGCGGAAAACACCAGCTCTATGGTGTTTACGGTCAGGTCCAGCTTGATCATGCCGCCCAGCACGTAGGCGTTGCCCGCGCCTTTGCCGATATTGCCGGTTTTTTCGCAGGGGACGTTGTTCAGCAGCGCCAGCAGCATCGGCTCCGCGCCGGAAAGGGCCGCCGAAAGGGCGTCCACAAAGCTCTCTCTGTCCGTAACGCCCCATTTCAGATTCAGATTGCCTTCGGCGTCCGTCAGCGCGGCGTCCTTCCACGGGGTGGTAAGGGTATCCGTTTCTTTATCGTAGGCGGAGCGGGTGGTCGCCTGCTTCAGCTTTGCTTTTGCCTCCGCGTATTTTTCGGGCAGGATCTCGGCCAGCGTGGTGGGGAACAGGTAAAGGTCG
>CAMOVW010000222.1 GCA_946627725.1 uncultured Clostridia bacterium | reverse complement strand
TGGAGCCCATCTCCCTTTACGAGCCGGTGTATACCGACAACGGCGAATCGCTGTACGTGGTAGACCAGATCGGTTCTTACGACGATGAAAGCGACTGGATCGACGAGCTCACCATGCGGGACGCGCTGCGCAATCTGGGAGAGAGGGAGAAGAAGATCCTGGCGCGTCGCTTTATGGCGGGCAAAACGCAGATCGAGGTGGCAAAAGAGATCGGCATTTCGCAGGCGCAGGTATCGCGGCTTGAAAAAAGCGCAATGAAGAAATTGAAAGGGAATTAAGGAATGTATTGACGAACTCTTTTAATTCGGTTAAAATATAGTTAATATATAATAACGGAGATCATTGCCATGAGTATTTCCAAAACCGCAAACAAAACGATCGGCAAGGTCGTGAATCTGGTAACGTCAAGCGTTTCGCAGACCTCCACAAAAAAGAACAAGCAGAAATATGATAAAATCGAGGGGCTGGATGCGCTCTGCCGTCAGGCGGCGGCGGAAAGTTTTGTGCTGCTGAAAAACGACGGCGATATTCTGCCGCTCTCGGAGGAAAACACCGTTTCGGTGTTCGGCAGGGTGCAGTACGATACGTTTTTTGTGGGATACGGTTCCGGCGGCGACGTAAACGCCCATTATAAAGTAAATATGATCGACGGCATCCGCGCCAACGGCAAAATAAAGCTGAACGAAGAGCTGGCGGAGGTCTACCGGAAATGGGTAAAGCAAAATCCGGCGGACGACGGCTATTGGGGCCACTGGCCCATGTGCCACGACGAGATGCACGTAAACGAGGCGCTGGCGAAACGCGCCGCGCTGCGCTCGGATACCGCCGTGATCTTTATCGGCCGCGCCGCGGGAGAGGACCGGGAGAACAAGCTGACCGAAGGCAGCTTCTATCTGACCGAGGAAGAAGAGAACATGCTGTGGTGCGTGCGGAAGTATTTTGCCCGCACCGCCGTAATACTGAACGTGGGCAATATCATCGATTTTTCATGGGTCGAAAAATACAACATTCCCTGCGTGGGGATCTGCTGGCAGGGCGGCATGGAAACGGGCAACGCGGTGGCAGATATCCTCAGCGGCGAGATGAGCCCCTGCGGCTGCCTGACAGATACCATTGCGAAGCGGTACGAGCTTTACCCCACCGCGGACAACTTCGGCGGAAAAACCAAAAACCGTTACGAAGAGGATATTTACGTGGGCTACCGGTATTTTGAAACCTTTCAGCCGGACGCCGTTCTGTTCCCCTTCGGGCACGGCCTTTCATACACCTCTTTTGATATCGCGGCGGAAGATTTTGCGCACACGGAGGATTGCGTTTCTTTCACCCTGACCGTTAAAAACACGGGCGGCGCGGCGGCAAAGGCCGTACCGCAGATCTATTTTTCGGCGGAAAACACGGTTCTGCCCGTGCCCGCGCTGCGGTTGGCGGATTTCGGAAAGACGGGGCTTCTTGCCCCCGGCGAAGAAGAAAAGCTCAGCTTCCGCATTTCAAAAGAAACGCTCGCCTGCTTTGACGACGCCGGGATCACAGGCTGCCATAACGCATGGGTGCTGCCGGGCGGGAAATACCGCTTTTACGCCGGTTTCAGCATCCGGGACGTGCGCGAGATCGGCGCTTTTGCGCAGGAAACGACGCTGCTGCGGCAGGTAAAAGAGGCCGGCGCGCCCCGTAAGGAAGAAAACCTGCTCCGCCTGCGCCCCATGCAGATGAAAGAGGGCATGTACCGCACCTATGAGCCCGCCCCTGCGGCGCAGACCCTGCTGCGGGAGGATATTCTGACTTCCCTGCCGCCCACGCTACCCCTGAATGAGGACAGAAGCACTTCCCTGTTTGACGTTACCGAGGGGAAAATATCTTTGGACGACTTTGTGGCAACGCTCACCGACGCGGAGCTGGAGGCCATTTCGCGAGGCGATTACGTTATGAACTCGCCCCTTGGCCCCACGGGCAACGCGGGCGTTTTCGGCGGGGTGCTTGAAAGCCTGCGGGAGCGGGGCGTTACCCCGGTTGCCACCACCGACGGCCCTTCCGGCATCCGGTTGGCGGCGAGCAGCGCGCTGCTGCCCTCCGGCACGGCCCTCGCCTGTACCTATCACCCCGAACTGGTTCGGCAGCTTTACGCCCTGCTGGGGGAAGAAATGCGCGACCGGGGCAGCGACGTGCTGCTCGCCCCCGGCATGAACATCCATCGCGATCCCCTTTGCGGGCGCAATTTTGAGTATTTTTCTGAAGATCCGCTGATCTCCGGCGTAACCGCCGCCGCGGTGGTAAAGGGCCTTGCGGACGCGGGCGTAAACGCCTGCCCGAAGCATTTTGCCTGCAACAATCAGGAAACGAACCGCACCAAAAACGATTCCGTTCTCTCACAGCGGGCGCTGCGCGAGATCTACCTGAAAGGCTTTGAGATCTGCGTAAAAACCGCCTCCCCCAAGGTGATCATGACCTCTTACAACAAAATCAACGGCGTGTGGGGGCATTACAACTATGAACTTGTAACCAAGATTCTGCGCGGAGAATGGGGCTATCGGGGGCTTGTGATCACCGATTGGTGGATGCAGAAGAGCGCCAGCCCCGAATTTCCGTCGCTTAGGGATCAGGCCTACCGGGTGCGCGCCGGCGTGGACGTGCTGATGCCCGGCGGAGAGCGGGTAGGCAAAAAAGAGCCGGACGGCACGTTACTCGAGAGCCTCGGCCTGCCGGACGGGATCACCCGCGGCGAATTGCAGCAAACAGCGGCGCACGTACTGCGCTTTGTTATACAAACAGATAAATATTTGGATTCCTGGAGGGAAGAAACAATGAAAGCAATGAGCTTTAACGTGCTTTGCTACGGCAACGGCGAAAACGAATGGACCAAGCGCATTCCGCTGGTGGTGCGCGCCATCCGCAATGAGGACCCCGATATTTTCGGCGTGCAGGAGGCGCACAACGACTGGATGAACGCCCTTACCGGCTCGTTCCCGGATTACGCCTTTGTGGGCAAGGGCCGCGACGACGGCAAAAAGAAGGGCGAATATTCCGCCGTGTTTTATAAGAAGAGCAAGTATAAAAAGCTGGACGAGGGCCACTTCTGGCTTTCCGAGACCCCCGAAAAGGCCGGCAGCAAGGGCTGGGACGCCGCCTGCATCCGCATTTGCTCCTGGGCGAAGCTGGAAGAAAAAGAGACAGACAAACAGTTTGTGTTTATGAACACCCATCTGGATCACGTGGGGCAGGTGGCCATGCAGAAGGGCGCGGAGCTGATCGCCGCCCGCGCCGCCGAAATCGCGCCGAATCTGCCCGTGATCCTCACCGGCGATTTCAACGTTACGCCCGATTCCGCCCCCTGCGCGGCGGTAAAGGCCGGCGGCTTCAGGGATTGCCGCGATATTGCGAAAAAGACGGATATGAACAAGACCTACCACGGCTTTACCAGCGGCACGGAAGGCCTTGCCGTGATCGATTACGTATTTGTAAAGGGCGATATCGACGTTAAGCGCTTTAAGGTATATAAGAAGAAGCTGGACGCCCACTTCCCCTCCGATCATTTCCCGGTGATCGCCGAGCTCTCTTTCTGAACCGCCATGAACATACAGCTTTGCGGCGACGCCCGAACGATTATACATAATCCGGATTCAAAGCACAATTACTTCGGCTGGCCCAGCATCGCCCGTCTGCAGAGCGGTACGCTGGCGGCGGTATGCTCCGGCTACCGCAGGGGGCACATCTGCCCCTTCGGCAAAGCGGTGATGGCGCTGAGCTTTGACGAGGGAGAAACCTGGACCGGCGCATGGCCGGTGATCGATACCCCGCTGGACGACCGGGACGCGGGCATCTGCGTTTTCGGCGAAAACGGCGTGATCGTTACGTCCTTCAATAATTCGGTGCAGGCCCAACGGAACTGGAACCCGCTGAACGATTCGCCTGACGCCTGTCACACGGTGCGAAACAGATGGTATCACGCCTATCTCGATACGGTAACAAAAGAAGAGGAAGCGGCCTATCTCGGCGCCGGGTTCCGCGTGAGCCTTAACGGCGGCAGAACCTTCGGGCCCATACGCCGCTCCCCCGTTACGTCTCCGCATGGGCCTGCCGTGCTGCGGGACGGCACGGTACTATGGGTGGGCCGCGTATTTTCGGACGACGATGTATTCCGGGAAGACAGCGGCGTTCATGCGTATGAGATCATGCCGGACGGCACAATGAAAAAACGCGGCGAAGTGCCGCCCGTTTTTACGCAGGACGGCCAAAAAGTTTTCTTTTCGGAGCCGCACGCCGTACAACTGCCGGACGGACGCATTCTGTGCCATATCCGCAGCGAGGGAACGGTGGAATTCGGAACCTATCAGACCGAATCTTCCGACGGCGGCGTTACGTGGAGCGAACCCGAAATGATCCTGCCGGAACACGGCGGCGCGCCGTGCCATCTTCTGCTGCACTCCTCCGGCGTGCTGATCTCCGCCTACGGCTACCGCGAAAAACCTTACGGCGTGCGGGTTATGCTGAGCCGTGATCTCGGCAGAACATGGCAGAAAGATCTTGTTTTATTTGAAGGCGTTTCCCCCGATCTTGGCTATCCCTGCACGGTGGAGAGCACAGACGGCAGCCTGCTTACGGTATTTTACGCAAGAGACGTTGAACACGGCCCCGACGTGATCAAGCAGATCCGGTGGAACATCACGGGCATATAACACAGAGAAAGCGTGGCCTTCACGGTTTTACAGTGATGAATATCATCGCTGTTTTGCGGTAAGAGCGTTGCGCAGTATCACACGTTCCGTAAAATTAAAAACGAGACCGCTGCGGCCTCGTTTTTTTTGTTATGTTCTGCGTTACCAGTTGATTACCCATTTTTCCGTCTGGGACGCGGTACCGGCGAAGGAACCGGTGATACCGATCGCTTTACCTGTGGCGGCAATGTGCAGCGGTATCGTATAATCGGCGGAAAGCACATAGCCGTCCGGCCCGATCACGGCATGGATCGTAGATCCAAGGTATACGAAATCGAGGGATTGGATCGTAAGAACGCTGATATCTACGGAATTGATATCCAGATATCCTACAGCCTGCGAGTTATACTGCGGAGGCGTGCTCATATTGCTGTTTTCCTGCACCAGCGTAAGATCTATGATGATATTGTTTCCGCTCTTGGAGGCAGATGCCTGCGCTACGCCTTCCGCGGGCAGAGTGAAGTTCTGCCGTTTGGGCAGCAGAAGCGGAATGCTCTCCCCTTCGGAATCGCCTCTGCCGTTGGAGAACTGCACAACCTCATCCACGGGCTTGATAAACTTATCGATCAGCGAATTCGCCAGGCTCTTCAGCGCGGGCAGGTTTGGAGAGATGGATTCGATATTGATCGTGAAATCTTCGGACCGGTTCGCTGTGATGCTGCCGGTGTAGGCCTTTGTTTTATTCACGGCGTCCGCAAGGTAAGAAACCACCTGCTGCTTGTTCCACGTGGAGGGGTTCGCCTCGGTAACGGCGGGGGTGGATGCGGAGGGCTGCGTTACAGAGGGCGATTGCGCGTTTGTGGTGGGAGTAAACGCCGAAGTGGACGGAATGGTGGTCTGCGTACCGGCCGTTACGTCCGGCTGCAGCGCGGAGGTGGGCGTATATGTTGAAGACGACGAAGGCTGATATGCGTTCGTCTGGTTCTGATAGTTATAGGAATACGCCTGCCCGGTAGATTCCGCGGGATTGGTAACGACCAGAATGTTTGAAGAATATCTGCACGAGCTTGCCACTGCCACAATGCAAAGCACAAGCAGCGCGGCAATGATATGAATACTCTTTTTCATAAAGATACTCCTTTATACGATATTGCCTCTATTATATACAATATTCTGCAAAAAAGCAACCGTTAAGCGATAAATTCACGAGGAATTCATAAAAAAAACCTATGTTTTATGGGGTTTCGTATAATAAAGAAGCAAATTGCAGTTTGGCGATGCAAGCGTTGAGCATAGAGCGTTGAGCGTTGAGCA
>CAMOVW010000221.1 GCA_946627725.1 uncultured Clostridia bacterium | reverse complement strand
ATCGTTCATTGCGGCTGCCATGCACACCGCGGCGCAAAACAGCACGGGCACGATTTCGGAAGTGCCGAAGGTGGACGTGATCAGCGCAAGAACGGTATCTCCCTTAAACAGCAGCGCAATACCCAGCACCGGCAGCATAAGGGTGCCGAGGCCGCAGTTGAGCATATAGTTCGGGCTGGAAACAAAGCGGGAAAACTCCCTGCCGATCAGGGCGCGGTTCGGGCTCTTGCCCGAGATATTTTTCTCGCGGTAAGCTTTTTTTACAGTGGCGCTGCCGGCGGTAACGATTTTAAGAAAGCTGCGGCTCAGCACGTGCCACGTAAGAAAGAACAGCCCCGCCGCCAACGCGGCGAACAGCAGCATGGCGAGCCAGTTGCCCGCGCCAACGCTGCCGAACAGATATACGCCGTAAGCCGCGCCCTTGATCTTTTCGGCATAAGCGGCGGCGTTCGCCACCATGGTTTGGATCAGAATGGTGGCTCTGGCGTAACAGAAATAATACACGCCCAAAAACAGCAAGCTGAGGATCACCGTGATGATGCTCTTGTTTTTGAGCCGGACGCTGATCTTCGCCACGATCCAGCCCAGCCCGCAGGAGAGGGCCAGCACCAAAAGCGAGATCACCGCCATAAGCACGATACAGCCGACCAGAGCGGCAACGCGGAAGGGCGCTGTGATCAGATACACGATCACGGCGGGCACGATCACCAGCGCGCTGTACATCAGCCCCAGCAGATACACCCCCAGCAGGCGGGCGACCATGATCTGCCGCACGGGGATGGGCATGGCGAGAAGCTGATCGTTATCTTTTGCCAGATACAGCCCCTGATAGGTGCTGAAGGCGCTGCCGAACACCCCTAAAGCCAGAGAAAGGATCCCCAGCACCGCAAAATAGAGCCAATCCAACTCCGCCTCTACCAGCGGGCCGCACATGGAAACGGAAACCGAGGTGAACATGCCGCCCAGAACGACCACCATAAGGAACCCGTACATCACGATCCACAGCAGCACCGAGCCTTTTGAGCGGGCGGCCTTCTTTTTTTGGTCGTAAAAGAAGCCGCGGAACATTTCGGTGAACTGTTTTTTGACCAGCAGCTTCAGCATGACGTATCCTCCAGCTCAAGGAATACCTCTTCCAGAGAATCGTCCCCGATCACCTCATCCATGCCGCCGGCGCGGACCAGCCTGCCCTGCTTGATGATGGCGATCTTATCGCAGAGCTTTTCCGCCACCTCGAGCACGTGGGTGGAGAAGAAAATGGCGCCGCCCCGGTCGCACACGGAACGCATCATCTCTTTGAGCAGGTGCGCGGCTTTCGGATCCAGCCCCACAAAGGGCTCGTCCATCACGATCAGCTTCGGCTCGTGCAGCCATGCGGAAATGATGGCCAGCTTCTGCTTCATGCCGTGGGAATAGCCCGCGATGGGGCTGCCCAGATCCGCCGTCAGTTCAAACGCCGCCGCCAGATCGCGGATGCGCGCCGCCCGGTCCGCCGCGCCGACGCCGTAAACGTCCGCAATAAAATTCAGATATTTTACGCCGGTCATATAGTCGTAAAGATCGGGATTATCGGGGATATATGCCAGCATCTTTTTGCAGGCGATGGGGTCTTGCGTTACAGAGACGCCGCCGATGCGGATCTCGCCGGAATCAAACTGCTGGATCCCCACCACAGAGCGCAGCGTGGTGGTTTTGCCCGCGCCGTTGTGGCCGATGAACCCGTAGATCTCCCCCGGCGCAATGTGCAGCGAAAGATCGTCCACCGCAACCTTGTCGCCGAATGTTTTTGTAAGATGATCGATAGTTAGCATAGAAGACCTCCAAAGGATAATTTCCAATTAAATATTACGTCAGTTTGCCGGGGTTATCTCCGGGGTTATTTCCGGTTCCACGCGTACCCGGCTGCGGCGCCCACAAGGCCGCCGATGATATGGGAGAGCTGCGAAACGTCGTCGGCAGTGAAGATGCCTTCATACACCTGCTGGCCCAGATACAGGATCGCAACCAGGATCACCGTAACGGGGATGCCGCCGTTTTTGAAGCTTGTGAAAGAAGTAAGCAGTATAAAAGCGAATACCACGCCGCTGGCGCCGCACAGGGCCGCCTCCGGAAAGAAGATGAAATTCACAATGCCCGAGATCAGCGCCGTGATCACCATGAGAAGCATCAATTTCTTTGCGCCGTAGCGTTCTTCCAGCATGGGACCGAGCAGCAGGATATACGAAATATTGCCCACAAGATGCGTCCAGTTCGCATGGCCGAGCACGTGCAGAAGAAAGCGCGGATACGTAAAAGGATCGTCCAGCGGCGCGCGATATACAAGAAACAGCAGTTCGCTGCTTTTGCCCTGCGTAAAAATGCCGACCACCAGCACAGCCACACAGGCGAAGGAAAACCCCAGCACAAAGGGCGCGTTGAATACAAGCGTACGTTTTTTCATGAAAAAACTCCGTAATCGTGTTTATGGTCTTATTATATCGTTTTTGCGGCAAAAGTCAATCGGTTACGATTTTGTAAACTACGTTTCTACCGCTTGTTTTTCGCGTTTGTATCATGTATAATAAATTTACATTATCAGAAAAACCCAATTGCAAGAAAAAGGAGAAACACCATGATGCTGCCGATCCCCTCCGCCGCCCCGCCGCGGCCGCATCCGCTGATCACCATCAAAGAAGAAAAATTCGTTATGATCAACAGCTGCAAAGAATTTGACGTATCCCTTCAGTATCCGCTGCGCGGGCTGGAAAACGCCCCCTACCGCTGCCTTGTAAGGGAATCCGTTTATAAAATGCTGCTGGCCGCCCAGAGCGCCCTGCCCCAGGGCGTGCGCCTGTGCGTACTGGACGCATGGCGTCCCCTTGCGCTGCAGCAGGAGCTGTACGACCTGTACGCGGGCGATATCATTGAACGCCTCGGCCTGCAGAACGCGAAGGCCAAAGAAAAACGGGAGGCCGTCGCCCCCTACGTTTCGGAACCCGAAAAAAACCCGCTGCACCCGCCCGTACACACCACCGGCGGCGCGGTGGACGTTACCCTTGTAAACGAAAACGGGGAACCGCTGGATATGGGCACCCCGTTTGACGACTTTTCGGACATGGCCCAAACCGATTATTTTGAAACGGCGGACAACCCCACCGTTCAGGAAAACCGCCGGCTGCTCTACGGCGTAATGACCGGCGCGGGCTTTACCAACCTGCCCAGCGAGTGGTGGCATTACGACTACGGCGACCGGTTCTGGGCCTACTACAACCGCTGCCCTGCCATTTACGGCGGCATTTTCACCGCGGCTGAAATGCACGTGGATTAAAAAAGATATGAAGCCGACGCTTACAGCGCCCGATAAACGATCAGCTCGCTGGTGAGCGACGCGGGCAGACGCACCCGGATGCCGCCGTTTACAAGCGCAAAGCCGGAAGCGGTAAAGGAGGTCTGCCGGTTATCCAGCGTAACTTCATAGGTCCGGCCTTCGTCCAGCCCGCGGGGGTACACGGTAACGGTCTCGTCCCCCGGCTGAATATTCGCCAGGTTAAAGATACCTATGATCCCCTTTGCACCGTCTTTGGAAGACCGCTCGATGATCCCCCTGCCCTTGGGGTGGATCTCAAACAGCTCCGGCGTATGATGGTACACATATCCGTCCGTTAAATACGGGCGGATAAATTCTTTATACAGGGCAAATTCACGCCGCACAAAGGCAAGCGCCTGTTCGTTCATTTCGCTGCCCAGCGGGTTATAGGTGTTGGTGGTGGGCTTGCCGAACAGGGCGGAGCGCACCGTAAAATCCAGCGAGCCGCGCAGATGGCCGTTCATGCCGGAAACCAGCCGGTCGATCCGCTCCGGCGGCAGAGCCATGCTGATACCGTTGGTTACGGCAAGGCTACGGGGCGGGATCTGGAAATCGGATACCCACGTATGGGTAAAATGCTTCACCATGCCCAGATCGCACCTGCCGCCTCCGCCGGCGCAGTTTTCAAAGATCACATTCGGGTATTTTTTCCGCAGCCGGGCAAACATGGCGTAAAGGGCGGCGTAATACCTGAGAAAGCTGCTCTCGGCGACGCCGGAGCGCTCGATCTTACAGTTATAGGCGGTGTAATCCACATTGTAATCCAGCCGGAACAGCTCTACGCCGTAGGTTTCGATCACCCGGCAGATCTCGCTTTCCACCCATGCGGCGGCTTCGGGATTGGCCATATCGATCACGGTGGTGGAGGCGCCGTGCAGGCGGCGGGTCTGGTACCAATCGGGGTGCGCCTTTGCAACGGGGGTATCTCTGCCCATGCGTTCGCACTCCATCCACAGGCCGAACTTCAGCCCCTTCTCGCGGCAGCGCTGCCGGATCGCGGCGAAAGCGTCCGGATGCTTATCGGGATCGGGATACCACTCCCCTGCCCGGTCGTACCATAACGGCCCCTCCTGCCCGGCGGGGCAGTACCAGCCGGCGTCGATGATGCAGCTCTCCGCCCCCACCGCGGCGGCGGTATCGATGGTATGGAAGATCGCCTGCTGCGTCATGGCCCGCTCGGGACCGATGCCCGCGCCAACGGTGGCCACGTTTTCTTGCGGTTCCGGATAGGTGAACACGGCCCTGCGGGTGTGGACGTGCATCATATTCACGGCGTCGTCCAGATCGCCCTGCACCCGGCCGATATAGATCTCGGGGGAGGTGAAGGTTTCGCCCGGCTGCAATACAAGCTGGGGCGAGGGGGCGTCCAGCGCCATCTGAAAGCTGAGGCACGCGGCGCTGCGGGTCTCCTCGGAAATGCCGCCGGGCGAAAGATCCGCATCCAGATCGAACCGGAACTCATACCCGCCGGAAAAAGCCAATTGGGCGAACCAGAGGTGCCCCAGCGGCACGTTTCTGAGCATGAACATGGGGTAGCGGAAGCGGTCGCTGCCGAACCGGCCGCCGATATGCGTACCGCCGGAAGCAAGCGGATGCCAGCGGAAGAGCCCCTCGGCGCAAGGATGGCTGTTTTCCATATAGCCCAGCGCATAGAGCTTTTCCTTATCCCCCTCGCCGGAGGTATAGTTTACCCAATCGTAAAAGATCTCCATGCCGCCGCCGAAGGGCACGATGCGCCCCAGCTTCATCGGCAGATCGGAATCATTTTTAAGAACGATATACCGGGTAAACACCGCGCTGCCGGAGAGCACCGTATGCACCTCGGCCGTGAGCGGGTAAACGCCGTTTTTCAGCATGACGACGCCGTGCAGCAGCGCAGCGCCGTTGGCGGGCACGGTTTCTTCGCTTTTTTCAAAGCCCACGTAATCCCAATCGTAAGCGATGCACTCGCCGTTCACTTCCACGTCGAATACCCAGGGGCGGGTAAAACGGTCGTGATCCAGGCGGCAGGGCATGCCCTCAAGCACGTCCAGCGGCGTGCCGGAATTGTTCCATCCGGCGCACACCAGCCTGCCCTTATCGAAGGTTTCCTCATACACCGTAAGCCCGGTACGGTAACAGAACACCGGCTGCCCGCCGGGGGCGGTGTTCAGATATATATCGGTATAGTTATTTTCAAATAAAGATCTCTGCATTCCGATGCGCTCCTTTCGAAGGAATTTTACCATATCGGCGAAAAAAACACAATACCGGCGTATTTTTCACTTGCCTTTTGAAGAAAGAAAATGCTGAAATACGCCCCAAAAGGTTCAACGACACAAGCAGCGCCCCCGCGTGTAAATCTGATCACGGTACCTTGGTGAACAGATGACGCAGGGGGTATTTTTTGTGCCGGAAAGGAGTTTTTATGCCGAAAAATCAATTTCAGAGAAACCTTCCGCTTTCTGTTCCGGAAGGATATCGCCGCAAGAACCGCACAGGCGCAATAAGCAGCCCCCCCCGGACGGCCCCGCCGCCCAGGGTTTTTGCGCGGCAAATTACAATTTATCGCGCTGTTCGCGCGATAAACGCCGTTCGCCGTTTGCCGTTCGCAAATAACTGAGTTTTTGCATATTGGTTGGGCACCACAAAGCGGAGC
>CAMOVW010000220.1 GCA_946627725.1 uncultured Clostridia bacterium | reverse complement strand
CATACGGCGCGGGAGAATGTGCCTTCGGCACGGGAGATGTGCCTTACGGCACGGGAAAGTTACATAGCCTGTGTTATTATCCCGCGAGCGGCAGCGAGCATTCTCCCGCGAACGTCAGTGAGCACTTGCCCGTGAGCGAAGCGAACACTCTCCCGCGAACAAAGTGAGCATTCTCCCTGTCGCGCCTGCGGCGCGGCCGAAAGCCGCGTTCAGCTCAGTTCAAAAAACACGAAGCCGTAGGGCGGTACGTCCGTAAGGAGCTGCACCTGATTTGAATTGACCTCCGCTTCGCACCGGAAGCCCTCCACGTGGGCGTAGACCCGGTCCACATAAACGGTCGGCGTGTAAATCGGATCGGGAAAAACGTTCCATAACCCAACCGCAAGCCGTTTTTCGTCCTTTTTTGCCAGCACGTACAGCTCCGGGTGTCCCGGGCAGAATACCGGCAGGTTTTTTCCGCATTTTTTTACAAAATCGTGAATCTGTTTCTGTCGCGTATACTGACGGAACCAGTCCTGCGCGTCAAAATATCCTTCAAAAGCGTATACGAGAAAGGCTTGCCCGGAGGCGTTTTTATAGAAGAACGACAGCGGGATCCGCGTCCCGTCTTCTTTTTCGTATCGGGAAAGCGCTTGCGCCTTCGGCGAAAGGGTCAGCGACCGCGCTTCTGCGGCGGAGGGGATGGCCACGTGCATATTTCCGTCTTCGTAGATTTCCGTTTGTACCCGAACCCGTTCCCCGAAAGAGAGGATCCCCACGTCAACGCCCTTTTCCGCCAGCCGTTCCGCCGCCGAAACGTCCAGAATCAGGCCGCCCGCAAGCGCCTCGTCCGATATCGCCAGCACGTCGTCACCGAAAACGGCGCCAACCGTGCCGAGCCCTTCGTAAACGGTGGGAATGCTGTTCGCCGCAAGAAAACGGGCAGTCGCGGAAAACGCCAGATTCTGCACGTCCGCCGTACCCGCGATCCGTTCCGGAACGGAAAAGGTCCGGTATTTATCCGCCTTATCCCAGCAGCGCACGCCGACGGGCGTTTTGCCGCCGAACATCCGGTCCGCCGCGGCATAGGCGTCCCGGTTGCGCAGCGCGGCTTCGCAATAGCCTGTTTCATAGTCCGCGCCGGCAGAGTAATCCTGCATATATTTCAGAATGCCGTCGGTGCAGCCGGCCGCTCTGAGCGCCGTATCAAACAGTTCAAGAAATGCCGCGGGCGTTTTGTATCTCGGCCGCGGATACGTATCCCCCTCGCTGAATATCTCGATCCGGGGGTCCGTACGGCGGGCGCTTTCGCTGCGCTCCAGCTCGATCACGTCGCAAAGCCGGTGCCCCCAGTGACGCCCCGCCGCCCAGTACGGCGCGCCGATCAGCCGGTAAAAGGGCCTTGTTTGGCCCGCCATGATCCGGCTCAGGCGGTCCGGCGTCGTACCGTCAAGATCCCACGAGGTGATGCAGCTGCAAAAGCCGAGCCGTATTTCGGGGTCGACCCGGTCCACGTGGGCGCGCATGGCGGCGGCAAAGGTCTCCAGCGCTTCTCCGTTGGCCTGCAGAAAAGCGTCCCGCAGCTTTCCGGCGCCGCCCGAAAGCAGGTTTTTCTTCAGTTCGTCCCCCGTAACCGCTCTTTGCAAAATCGATTCGATCCGTTTTTTGTGGAGGGGGCATGTACACCCGAAGCCCATATCCTGAAAACCGTACCGGTAATCGTCGTCAAACTGGATCAGCGTTACCCCGGTACGGGCGATCTCCTCCAAAAACGCGCCCATCCGCTCCGTATACGCCGCATCCATCGGGCATACGGTCAGGGCGGAAACGCGTCCGTCCGGCGCTTGCATGCGGGTAAAGCCCATATCCGGCCGCAGCAAAAACGCCCAAAGCCATGCGCCGACCTCAAAGCCCCGTTCCCGCAGGAACGCGCAGTTTTCCCGCAGCGCAGAAAGCTCCTCCTCCCGCTTCGGCTGCAGAAGGCTGTTCTCCCGCAGCGCAAGAAAAACCCGCTTCACGCCCAGCGCCTGCAGCCGCGCCGCGATCCGTTCCCTCTCGGCGCAATGAAACGTACCGTTCATCAACGGTACCGCAATTTCGTAACGGTTCATCCATGCCGCCTCCGTATCGTTCCGGTTTGTTGCTCCTGATATGCAATTATACTTGTTCTGTTTCTTCAGCATTCCAAATAAAATCGAACTGCTTACAGAAGAACTCATAATTCTCATGATCTGCAAACGGGATCATAATGCTGCGTCTGTTAGTGTCATCTGTGTCAAAGGTATAGAAATCGACTTTTACAGAGCTATCTGACTCTTTCTTTTTTTTCACAATCATAATTGCCTGATCGAGGTGCAGCGTTGTTTTTCTGATCTCAAATTCACCATTTTTCAACGATTCATCAAAAAACTGAAAATTTGAATCTCGCATATCCTGCAGTAATTCGATGGCTGCGTCGAACGAATAACGAAAAAGACTCTTTCGAACATTTTTAAAACGATACTTCATCGCCTCATTGGCAGCCTCAGATTCCGGATCGACAACAAGATACTTAATATGGACACCTTTTGCCAGAGCCTGGTTTATATAATCTGTATTTATCAACATATTTGCAAAATATGAACAAATATCTATCTCAACTGCATTTTCCCACCTTATTTCCAGTGATTCACGTTCAAGCTTTTGTCTCGACGAAAGATATGATCTTGCTCCGGTATTATACATATAATTTCGTTTTTCATCTGTTTCAGATAAATACGACACCAGTTTAGGCAAAAATACGCTTTCAAAATCTTGGGGAGCATATTCTGATACGCCTTGATATTTCATTACATCCGCAATCTTTGCAGGAACTGAAGATTGCGGCTCGTAGCTGTTAAGAAACACTGGAACAATGTTCTTGTTCTTCTCAATTGCATGTTCGATTTCAGCGAAATAATAATCGTCACCTTCGCGAAACGCGAAACAATCTTTGGACAGAATAACAATAAAATCGTCTGCTTCATCAATCGTGCGGATTATTTCCTCGTCAAATCTTCCTCGGTGCATACCTTTATGATCTAAGAACACAGAGAATCCTGCTTGCGTCAGTTTTTCCTCAAGCAGCAACGCAAAAGTCCCACCATAATCTCTTCTGTAACTGATAAAAATTGTATACATTATTTTACCCCCGAAACAAATACCGACAATATAACGGTTCTTCCTCTCTGTCAGAACCGGATCAGCGCGGTCTGATATTTTGTGAGCGCAAACGTCCTGCCCGGCGCGAGATCCGCGGGGGAAAGGCTGTTCTCTTCGTCAACCAACAGGATCTCCCGCGGCGCATCCGGGCCGCAGAAAAGGGTCACCGCGGTATCCTCCCCCAGATTCGCCAGCATCGCAAGCTTTTCTCCGTTGCCGGTCGCCGCCTGCACGTAGAGCTGCGGGTTATCGCTGCTGCTGAACGCCTGCGTACCCAGCGCGTAAAGCTCGCCGAAGGCCTTGAAAGCATAGTACAGCGGCAGCGGCTGATAATTCAGCGGATTGAACATGCCTCCGAAACAGGATTCGCCGATCCGCGCGTCGTAATAGCAGAGCATATCGGTGTTCGTGTCCTGCATCGCCAGCATCATCGCGGCGGCGTTGGCTGCGGCGTAGGCGGTGCCGCGGAACTTCAGCTCCCAGGCGTTGTTCCACTCGTTGAGTTGCCGCTCGGCGTTTTCATACCCGTATTTTTTCAGAAGATGATCCACAGCCCGCGCAAGCAGGGTAACGTCTTCGATGGAGTGGCAGTGCTGCTTGTCGCTGTCCGCGTTGATATAGCAGTGCCATGAGAAAAAGTCCAGCGGGCATTTGCGCTCGCTGATATAACGGAAGAATTTTTCCGCGTACTGCGCGAAATAATACCGATAGGTCTCACCCCGCGGGGCGACGCCATCCAGTCCGAAGGCGGCGGGATCCTGAAACACGCCGTCCAGCCCGCAGGAGGCGTAGCCGCCCACCTTGATCTTATCCCCGAACACTTCCTTCAGATGCTTTGAGGCGACCTCGTACAGACGGAAAAATTCCACGTCCGTGCCGCGCCACATACCGCTGCCGGGACCGTCCTCCGGCTCGTTCCAGATCTCCCAGTATTCAACGCCGAAATGAAAGCCGTCCGCCCAGCCCTCGTTATAATGGCGGATGATGTGCTCGCAGATCCGCGCCCATTTACCGTAATCCGACGGCGGAAAGATGCGGTACGCCCTGATTTCAAAAAAATTCTCGATCGTTACGCCGAGGCGGTAGATCGGCTTAACGCCGTTCAGGTGCATCGTCTTCAGCAGCGCGTCGGTGAACCCGAAATCGTAGGACGCCGGGTCGTACTCGTTCGCGGAAAAATCGCGGAAAACATTGGGGATATCCACATACATATTCCCGCCGAACAGACCGCCCACGTCGTGCAGACGGGCGTAGGGGATATGCGCGTCGGTCAGGTAATGCATATAGCTGCCGTCCATGTGCGGATACGGCGGCTGCCCCACCGCGTGCATGGCTCTGATTTCGCCGAGCTTCTTCGAAAAATCAAGCCGTACTGTCGTGTTCATTTTTTCGGACCTCTTTCTTTTTTTGTCAATGATACCCTCCACCCGGACGCTCAGAACAGCACCCTGAGTTCCAGCGAATCGAGTTCTTTCTTCGGAACGGTATTGCATGAAAAGATCGGCCGCGCCTCTCCGCCGGTCTGAACAATCAGGCGGTCGTCGGAAAAACGCCTGCCGTCGGCTTCCGTCACGACCGGCGAAAGCGGATCAAAGGTGAACGTCTCCCTGTTTTTATGCCAGCACAAAAGCGCTTCCGCATAACGCATGGTACAGCACTGCGCCGCTTCATAGCCGCTGATTTTCAGCACAGGCTGCTTTTCGGTTACGCATTTGTTCGTACCGGCGCCGCCGTTATCCCGCTGGCAGAACTGCAGGCCGTTTGCCCAGATCCGCCGGGCAAGGGTACGGTACTGCCGCTCGCCGGTGATTCTGTAAAGGTCGACCGCCAGCAGCAGGCTGTCCACAACGGCGCAGGGCTCCGTCCAGGTATCTTCTCTGCCGAACCAGTTAAAGTTTTCATACGTCAGCGTCATGCCGTAACGCAGATAGCGGTCAAATTCCCGCCGGACGGCCTGCAGATACGTTTCCTGCCGCGTCGTTTCATAAAACGAGAGCATGCCGCGCAGACAGGTCAAGGACGTGTGCGTTTGAAATCCGCGGGCGACCATATCCGCACGCAGAAAAATGCGGATCGTTTTTTCCAAAAAGCTGCGGGCGCGTTCATCGCCGGTCAGGGCATAGTACCGCGCGATGCCATCCACGCACATAAAGGCGCAGCCGACGTCGGTGGAAAGCGTCCATCCATGCGCGTTTCCGCAGATGTTTCCTTCCACACCGCCTTCGGCAGAGCTGCGCTCCAACGGATAACCGTCATACAGCGGCAGCGCAGGCAGATAGAGGTTTTCAAACGTACTTTTCAACGCCCTGAGCGCAAGTGGATCCTGAAACGTGACCGCATAATCACAAAGCGCCCGCAGATACCAGTTGTGTCCGGAAAGCTGCTGTTCGTTCGCATTGCCGGGGGCAGGCACGTCGCCGAAAAACAGACAGGGATTTGTATGCGCCGGAAGCTCGCGCATCATTTGCTCCATACAGGGGATCCTTCGCCCGCTGATATGGTAATGGCACAAAAACGCCAGCAGGGCGCGGCCCTCGCGGTCGCCCGGCCAACCGGGATTTCCGTCAAACACGGTTTCATAGGTGTAGGGCGCGCGGTTCAGGCGCTGATAGTTTTTTTCGATATTTCTGTTTCCGTCCGGCATATCCCGTTGTTCGCTGATGTGAAGATTCCCATTCATTTGTATTTCCTCCAAAAGATTCCATCGGGTGTTTTTTTTGTTGCAGCATATCATTATATTCATAATATGTCAACAAAATGTGCTGAATATGCTATACTGTTGGCGTTGATCAACAATAACATGAGGGTAACAAGTGAAAACTATTGTTTTAGACTTAACCGGTTGTAAA
>CAMOVW010000219.1 GCA_946627725.1 uncultured Clostridia bacterium | reverse complement strand
CTCCCGCGCCGTAAGGCGCACTCTCCCGCACCGAAGGTGCACCCTCCCGTGAGCGTAGCGAACCCAGCGACAAACTGCAATTTGCCTTCCCATTTCTCATTTTTTAAAGGAGCTTTGTAATATGACCGATCTGAATACCGGTTTCGGCCGCATGAAACCCGCGGATGCGGATGAGTTTGCCGAGATCACCGTAACGGTGGAAAACGGCCTTGTGGCGGACGCCGCTTTTGCCTGCACCGAAAACGAGACCCTCAAAAACTGCGCGGCAACCCTGTGCCGACAGATCAAGGGCTTTCCTGCGGCGGATCTGCTGCAGATGAACAACAACGTGATCTATTATAATATAGAGCCGGAGCTGGAACGGCATGAACTGTATCTGGCTTCCGTCTGCGTGCTCGCCGCCAAACGCGCCGCCGCGGATTGGTGCCGTAAAAATAACGTCCCCTTTGCGGAAGGGGACTGCTGCTGCGTGTGATCGGCAGAACAAAACAAATGCATCCGCCCGCGCCGGAATACCGGTTTGCGGGCGGTTTTTGCTGTTGAAATCGCGGTTCGGCGATGTGTACCACCCGACGCGCGCCTGCCCTGATACAGGGGACGGTTTTGCGTATCATCCAATCAATTTATCTGTGCGCAATCAACTTCCCGTTGATGCGCAGAACCGTCCTCTGTATCACGAGCCAACCCCGATTTCCGTTGTAATAACAGGGGAAATCCCGGTTCATTGCAAACCGTCCGGCGAACGTGGGACGGTTCTATGTATCATATATTTTGAAAAATTTATACCTTTTTCCGCCGGGTTGATACACAGAACCGTCCCGCCGTCTCGCCTGCCGCGTCGCAATAGTAACACAGCGATTATTTATAAGTTGATATTATTTTTTTCCGCATCGCGGACGGATTGATCTATACTATACTATACTAAACTAATCTATACTATACTATACTATACTAAGGCAACCGTTTGTCGGCGATATGGTTCCGGATTGGTTCCGGTTCGGCAGCGATAACGGAACGTGCGGATTGTTATTTTTGTATCTCCGGCGGCGTTCCGTGTCCCCCAACCGGGTTGAGGTGGTGGCCTGACTCCGGCGGACGATTGATAATCGTCCCAACAAAGATTCCTTGCCGCGGAAAGAGATAGGCGGGATGGATCGTTGCCCTTGTATATTTTTGCAAAGCAAAAAGAGAGCCCTGTTGGGCTCTCTCTTTAATTATGCATAATTTAATAAAATAAATTATAAAAAGAAATGGGAATTATTCTGCCTTATTCCATTCAGCCTCAGCGTCCTCGAAGTTGTAAGCGCTCTTGGGCATATAAGCCTGGAACTTCTTAACGAAATTCTGGAGACCTTCGATGATACGTTTAATCATATCTTCCCAATCATAAGCCATGATTTTTTCAAGCATTGTGTTGCACCTCTTTTCTGCTGTAAAATAATGATATCAAAGCGAATTTAAGGATTATTCCTTGGTCAGGTCCTCAAGTTCGTCCTTTCTGTTGTTCCAGTAATTGAATGTGCCTCTCACGCCCTTAACGATCTCGGTAAGAACTGTCTGCAGCCACTCAAGAAGAGCAGAAATGCTATCAAGCTTTTTCATTTAGTTGCACCTCTTTTCTGAATATAATAAAAGATAAAAGTCAGCACTTAGCCTTCTTCTTTTTCGCCTTCATAAACAAGGCCGCTCTTGAAACCGTTGATGAATTCCTTCAGAGTAGCAGTGAAGCTCTTGATGAACTCAACGATGTCCTTAAGGATACCACTGATGTTTTCGTAATTCATACTGACACCTCCTTCTGATAAAAATAAAATGTTTCTAATCTTAAGAATTATTCAAAAGACTTGGAAACTTTCTCAAACCACTCCTTGGTCTGGAAGAACATTTTCACGAGTTTGTCTGCGAAGAAACCCATGAAATTGGCGAATGCCTCAAAGTTGAAGCTGCTCTCAAACATTGTGTAGGCACCTCTTTTCATATTTTCGTCAAAGCGGTTAAACTCTGCTTTGCGGTTATTATAATAGCAGATTGTTTTTTTGATTTCAAGAACTTTTCAGCAAAAATTTCATTATTTACACTTATAACAAATTGTTGTAAAATTTCAAGCCGGAATTATGCGAAGAATATGCAAAAAAAAGGGTAAAATACAACGCCTGTTGCATAAAGTGCGGTATTTTTGGCCTCATTTATGAACGAATTGTGAATCATACCCGGGATTTATGCAACATTCTTTCACGCCGCGGTTGCATTTCAGATATGAACCATGGGAAGAAAAGCAGGGGTAAATTATAATTTGGCGAGAAGCATTGAGCGTTGAGCAGTTGGTTTGCAAAAAAACACCCGGACATGGGGACGGTTCTATATCTTCGTGTCAACTGAAAACTTCGGGCTTTTATGTGATGGGCGAAGACATAGGAGTCGTCCCAATGTCTGCCTTCCTGACTGCTGCGCCAAACAGCAATTCGCTCTCCCCTTGATTTCTTCTATATGATTTGTTAAAATATTATATAATAACATTTCCATTCTGTTTGGAAATAAGAGGAGGATGCGTATGAAGCGCAAAAAGGCTTTGCGGTGCGTTTGCTTATTGGTTGCCCTGCTGCTTGCCGCGGCAGCGGTTACGGCGGCTGTGATTGCCGACCGCGGGCGGCTCAACGGGTATCACCCGCTTAAAAAAGCGGAAGAGGGGCAGATCCGTGTGGCCTGCGTGGGCGACAGTGTGACCTATGGGTTCGGCATTCCCCATTACCGCAAAAACTGTTATCCCGCCGCGCTGCAAAAGCTGCTGGGGGAGGCATACTGCGTCAACAACTACGGCTACTCCGGCAGAACGGCCTGCCTGCTGGGCGACAGACCCTACAGAACAGAAAACCTCTGTACCCAAAGCCGCGCTTTCGAGCCGGATATTGTGATACTCCTGCTGGGGGCGAACGATGCGAAAACCTTTAATTGGAACACCGAGGTGGGCGGCGTACAGGCCTATCCGGAATTGTTTGAATCGGATCTCAGCGAACTGATCGGCATGTATCAGAATCTGCCCTCCGCCCCGAAGGTTTACGTGGCCACGCCGCTGCCCGCTTACGAAGACGGCAGCGGAAAGGTGCGTTACAATATCCAGCCGGATGTGATCGAAAACGAGATCCTGCCGATCGTGCGGCGCGTCACCGCCCAAACCGGCGCCGTCGGCATTGACCTGTTTTCGGTTTTTGAGGGCAAAAAGGAGCTTTACAGCGACGGCCTGCACCCCACCGCAGAAGGCGCCGCCCTGCTTGCGCAAACCGTATATAACGCGATCCGCTGAGATCGCGCAGCAAACAAAAGCCGGTTCTTCACGGAAATTTGTGGAATTGTTATATTACACGAAAAACCGTGAAGAAAGAACGCTTGCTGCCGTAAACGAAAAAGGCGGTGCGCGCCTCTCCCTTGCGAGAAAACGCGTCTGCCGCCGTGCTGCAAGTATGAGCTTATTTTTCGTCCGTTACTTCCCGATTCTGCCGAAGATACCGAAGATCCTGTTAAAGATGTACTTGATCCAGTCGATGATCGCAACGAGGAATCTCTGGTTTTGGCTGTTGTCCTTTGCAAGTTCTCCCTGAACCGTGTCAATGATCCTTTCGGCGATCTGCTCATAGCCGTGCGCCGTGGGATGCGCAATGAGGGCGTATTCAATGGGATCGGTAAGGGAGAGGATATGGCCGATGGACATCTGCGTTACCGCTGCGGGCGTATCCACGTCGGAGATGTCTACGTACATGTAGCCGTATTTTATGGCGCAATACCTGGTGAACGAATTCATCGAATCCATGATAAAGTTGATCAGAGAGCCGATCCTGACCGAAACCTCATCGTTCAGCGTTGCGTCCTTGATGGGGTTCAGCGTGCCCACCAGAACCACCTTTGCATCGGGATTGTTCTCTTTGATATAATCCAGCAGAAGGGGATACGCCGCCTTCCAGTAATCAAAGTAATTGTAAAGCAGGCTTAAGATATTTGCAATGCCGCCGGGAAGGCTGGCGGTATCGCTCAGATCGAGCGTGTTCAGACCGAAGATCTGCGCCTTGTAGATCACGTCCGTCTGCCCCAGCCCGATCGTGATCAGGCTCGCGTTGTTCAGCATTTCGCGCACGCTCATGATCTCGCCGGTTTTGCCGTATGCCGCGGTACCGTCTAAGGTCAGGCTCTGCGGGTCGCCGAAATAGCGCAGATCCGTCTCGTAGCGCTGTTTCATGTAAGATTCATTATAGGTGAACTCTTCGTCGCGGTAGCCGTCGTCAAGCCCGAGCAGGTCGTTGATATAGGCGGTGGAAACGGCGTCGTGCGCCAGAGGCCACATTTTGGCGCTTGTGTCGCGGATATCCTCCGGCGTATCAAGGCCGAAGGCCTCTGCGATCAGATTCGGATAGGAACCGGGCACATTGCGGCATTCAAAATTCCCGTAGGTATCGTTGAGATAGATGTGATCCTGCCAGCTGTCGCCCGCGCCGTAGCCCCGCGTGAAGCTGTCGCCGATCGCAACGTAGCCCACGCCTTCTTTGAGCGCCGCATAGGGGTCTTCCTGCGCTTCAGCCGCAAACGCCGGGGCCGCAAAAAGCGACGCCGCCATTACAACAGCGAGAAGCACAGCCAGAATTTTATTTGATCGTTTCATGGTGATTCCTCCTGACTTTATTTTTGATTCCATCTGTCATTATAGCCCTGTTCTGTTGTTTTTGCAATATACAAACAGCACATAAATCAACGTCAGGATTTTATATATTGACAGAGCACAATTAAAAAGGACAGCGCCGATCGGCTCTGTCCCCTTTATTTTTTGTGTTCAGAATCTGACGCAGCCCGCGGCTTTGCCGCCGCTCAGCAGGATCAGATACGCAAAGCCGTCCGTTGTGCAGAGCAGATCCGCCGCCGTGGCGGGGCCGATCATGTTTTTGAAAACGTTCTCCGCAAGGCCGGGATCCAGCGCTTTCAGTTCGTCAACGGCGGTCTCTTTTGTGATCTCCGCCGCTTTTTCGCTGCTCACCGCGGGGGTAAAGCGCTGCTTGAAATAGGCGGGTTTGTTGCCGGAGAACAGCATCACCAGCATATCCTTTTCGCCGCAGAACAACGCCGCGCCCTCGCCCCAGGTCATATTTTCGCCGTAAAGCAGTTCAACGTCGTATTTTTCCAGCAGTTCGGCGTAAGTACCGTTGAAGGCTTCCAGCTCCTTCAGTACGTCCTCTGAAACCGTTTTGGGCTGATAGGGCTGCAGGCTCGGGAGATCCTCCAGCTTTACGGCGGCGCGCAGCACAAGGCGCGCATCCGAGGCCGTTATGCTGCCGTCAAGATCCACGTCGGCGGCGTAATAGGCGGCGGTGGCCTCCGCAATCGGATCCAGCTGTACGGCCGCGCGTAGAACGTCGCGGGCGTCGTTGGCGGTAACGCCGTCTTTGCCGTCCGGATCGCCCTTTGTGCTCAGCAGGTCGGTTTCTACCTTTGCGGTATGCAGGGCTGCGTTTTCAAACAGCTTGCTTGTGGTTCCCGCCACGTTTTCAAGGCCGTTGTTTACTATGGCAATGTTTTCAAATTCCGCCTGTGTGCCCTCGTAATAGATCTCTTTCAGCGTGCAGTTGTAAAACGCCGCTTCGTCGGCGGTGCGGATGCTCTTCGGTATCACCACGTATTCCAGCGCGCTGTTCTGGAACACGCACTGGGGCAGGGAAGTAAGCCCGCAGGAAAGGATGGCGTTTTTCAGGTCTTTGCACTGGGCAAAGGCCCAGCTGTCGATACTGCGCACGCTACCGGGCAGGGTAACGCTTGTAAGGCCGGTGTTCATAAAAGCCTCAAACCCTATGGAGGTCAGCTTGCCGGGCAGGCTGATGCTCTTCAGCGCCGTGCAGCCGTTGAATGCGTCGCTGCCGATGGCGTGCAGGTTTGCGGGCAGGCCTACCTTTTCAAGCGCCGTGCACTGCATAAAAGCCATACTGCCGATCAGCTGTACCCCCGCGGGGATGCTGATCTCTTTCAGCGCGGTGCAGCCCATAAAGCAGT
>CAMOVW010000218.1 GCA_946627725.1 uncultured Clostridia bacterium | reverse complement strand
GGTATATTCCGCCTGCGAAAAACGGAACAGCGAGATGATCACCTGCCGCGTCAGCTCCCGCTGGGCTTCGGTTAAGCCTACGGCGTCGGCGCTGCCGAGGAACCGCACCTTTTCCACCAGCGCGGACGTAAGGATGGAGCATTCCTCCGGGGCGGACGGGGCCGCGGCGCCGCGAAGAAAGTCGTCCGCCGTTACCACCTCCCGGTGCGCCGCGCAGAACGCCAGAAACTGCGCGCCTTCGGTTTCGCCCACGTTGCCGATGATCTTATGGCGGATCACCGGCTTTGTGATATCGGAATCGATACGCAATATATCGCTCACCCTTTCCCACGAGCGGGGGGTGGCGAACACCATACTGTCCGCATCCGCTTTCTGGGTGTGCAGCGCGGCGGGCTTAAAGGTGAGGTAGTTCACCACATAGGGGTGCACGCCGTGCTTCAGGGCGAAATCACGCTTCCAGTCTTCAAAATCCGGTTCGATATAGTGGATCTCAAAGCGGTCCGCCAGCGGACCCGCCAGCTGAATATATACGCCGTCGTCATCCTCCCGGTTGCCCAAAGCCACAACAAAGGTCCCCTCCGGCAGGCGGTATTGGCCGATGCGCCGGTCCAATATCAGCTGATACGCCGCAACCTGCACCCGCTTGGTGCAGGAAGTGATCTCATCCAGCAGCAAAATGGTATGTTTGCCGTCTCGTTTTTCATCCGGCAGGATCTCGGGAGAGAGCCATACCGTTTTTGTGCGGCTCTCGTTGGGATAGATCAAACCGCCGATCTCCACTTCGGACATCTGCGCCAGCCGGATATCGATCACCTTGTAACCGTATTTTTCGCCGATCTGCCGCACCAGCTGCGATTTGCCTACGCCCGGCGCACCCAGGCCGAGAATGGAGTGCTTTATATTATGTTCTATGTTGAAGGCGAGGCATTCGCCGAATTCTTTGATCGTCATTGTTTTTTGCCTTTCCGCGGTAAGATCACCGCATTTTCAGTCTTGCTATGGCGCCGATGCGCAGCATATCCTTTGTAGTTATCACATCGCTGCTGAGCGCCAGTATCGTTTTACGGCGCAGCGTGTTCGGTACGCACTCCGGGGCCGGGATGCCGAAATAACCGTCGGTGAGGATCAGCATCACGCCGGGCTTGATATGTTTTTGCTGCAGCCACCGGTATACGCAGTTGATATCGGTGCCGCCGGAATGCCGCGGCAGGCACTGCAGCAGCGCTTTTTCATCTTGAATGTTGGTATAAACGTCCGTAACCTCGGTATCCCAATAGCACAGGTTCATTTTACAGCCGAACCGCTTTACGATATGCCACAGCTCCGTTAAAAACCGGGAGAGCTCCTCTTTGGATACCGAGCCAGAGGAATCCACAAAAGCCCATACGTCCTCCAGCGTGTTTTTCGCCATGCCGTGCCCGGGCAGGATCATATCCATATGCAGATACTTGCGCTCCGGCGTGTGATAAGATACCTCTTCATCCATCGCCTCGTCCAGAAAGGAGCGCAGCAGGGTTTGCCAGGGCAAGGGCTTTTCTTTCGACAGGGCAAGAAGCTGATCGGGAATGTAACAGCTGCCGAAACTGCCTCTGTTTTTTATTGCAGCCTCGTTTATGAGCGCGCGGATCGCGTTTTCGGATAAGCCCTTTTCATCCGATGCGGCCCCGCCTGAGGCCTTTTCGGTAAAAATGATATCGCACGGAAGCGGGTATACGACGCTTCTTGCGATCGAAACCATGGAATCCTTCAGCGTTACGGTTTTGCCCTTCAGCTGTGCGTTGTTCCCCTTTTGCAGCCAATCGTATACGAACTCTGCTGAAAGATTCTCAGATATCCGTACAAAAATGCCGTCGGCAGGCCGGGCGAAGGGAATATCTCTGTTGCGGAAGGCGTCGGAAAGCCGCATCAGGTAATGATTTACGATGATATCGGTGGCAATATTCCACAGCGCAGGATCCCGTTTTTCCGCGCGGCGGCAGTGGAACAGCAGCACATGAAACACCTCATGCATGAGCACAAAGTTCATTTCGGCGTCGCTCAGCGTATCAAAAAACGCCGGGTTATATAAAATGCGGCCGCCGTCCGTAAGGGCGGTTCCGGCGGAGGGATCGGGGGAAATGGGCATGCGCATCAGGATATCGCCGTAAAAGGGCATTTTGCGCAGCAAAAGGAACCGGAAGCGCGCCACGCGCTGTTGAGCGGAACAACTGCCGCCGGTCATAAAATCAGCCTCCCGCCGTAGCCGTCGTAAAGATGATCGTCCGTATCGTATACCAGCCCGCGGCTGTAGGCGGGGGTATAAGGCGCGGTGGTTCTGCCGTAGAACTCGATCAGCTCCCCTGTGGGGGCGAGGTAAACGCCGTCTTTGCAGCGGCACCAGCCGTAATCGAAAAAGCCCCGGGTGAACAGCAGCTGCGGATCATCCGCCCGCAGCACGTCCTCAAACCCTACGAACTGCGCCCGGCAGTAAGCGTTGGCGGGGGCGCATTCAAAGAACCCAACCTTCGGGGCGCCCGTCTCTGCGGCAAAATCCAGCATCCTGTGCGCCTGCGCCGGCGTTGAAACGCCCTCTTTCAGCAGCATACAGTTGAGCACGAACAGATCGCGGTAAGAAACGGTATGCAGAATCTCCTTCAGCGCCGCGCCGGAGAGCGCTTCCCCGCCGCCGAACAGCGCGCGGTTGCGTTCATCATCATAATGATGGCGGCTGACGTGCAGCGCCTCCAGCTTGGCCAGATCGCGGATACGGTGCATCTTATCAAGATACATACCGTTTGTGCTCACCGAAACCTCCGCGTCCGCGCCGCAGATCTCATAGATCAGGGCGATAGCGTCGCTCAGCAGTTCCACGTCGTAAAAGGGTTCGCCGCCGGTGATCTTTACGCCGCGTATCATATGCTGCGCCTGAAGGCCGGAAAGGACCTCCGCAAAGCGGTCGATATCGATATGCCGCTTTGTTTTGGTATGTTTTGCGATGCAGAAAGGGCATGCGCAGGGGCAGTAAGCGCCGATATTCACCGAGAGCTGCAGCCGCCCCGGTTCCGCTTTTTTTTGATAATGCACCCCGTCCGCGGAGCAGATATAGTCCTTTACGCGTACCGTTGCGCCGAAAACCGGAATATCCCGGAACAGCTCCGCGTTGTTACAGCAGCGTGAGCAATCGGTATCTGGCATAGACCGCTTCCGCCTCCTTTCGGTCGATGATCCGTTTTCCGTCTTTCAGAACCGTAAATTCTTTTCTGAGATAGGGCAGATTCGCACGGTCAGAGAGATAATTTCTGCAATACACCTGATACAGCGCGCCGTTTTCCCCCGTCACAGCAACGCCGCTCTGAAAGAATAACAGCTCGATACGGATCTCGGCGTCCACATAAACGGTATCCCCAACGTGCTTCGCATCGTTTTCATTAAAGCAGAAGACGGCGGTTTTTTTGGCAGGCGCCGGCGTTTCCGTGCGACTCAGGGCGTCGTTCTCCTTTTCCCCGTCCGCAAGCCGAAGGTCCGTTCGGCTGCGCATCAGATCGCAGAAGGCTGTCAGCTCCGGCAAAGCCTGCCGTCCGCCGCCGAAATCAAAACAGCGCAGCGGCGCTTTTTTATAGAACAGCTCTTTGCTTTCGGGCAGGTCAACAAACAGCGCGGGGCATGCGGGTGGAATATACTGCGCGGCGCTCACATTCAGCCAGCTTTGCAAAAACGCCAGAGGCCCGAAGGAGGGAAACCGCAGCGCAACGCTCTCCGTGTTGGTATGCAGCGCCCCCGCGCAGATCGAAGCGTAAACGTCCCGGGGCAGAGCCAGCTGATGCAGATATACGCTTCGCAGATTCCGGCATCCCTCGAAGGCGTTGTTTTCGATACGCTGCGGCAGGCCGTAAAAATGCGCTTCCCGCAGCGCGACGCAGCCGCTGAAGGCTTTTTCGCCGATGCTGCCGATGCCGGCGGGGAGCTTTATGCTGCAAAGATCCTTCATCCCCATAAAACAGCCCATGCCTACGGTGTGCAGCGGCATACCGTTCAGCGCGGCAGACAGCGTGAACTCCTCCTCCGCGCCGCTGTATTTAAGTAAAACGCCGTCGATCGCGGCATAATTGCGGTCCAGAAAATTACCCATATCAGCACCTGCCCATCCGCGCCATACGGAATTCGTAATCTTTTCTGCGCGCTGCCCGTTTTATCGCAATAGCAAGGTCTTCTTCGGAAATAAACTCCTGCCGTGTTGCGATATCAATGGCCTCCGGCAGCGATTCCAGCGTATTTTCCACAAGCCGCAGCGTATCAGCGTCCGCGCCCTGCGTGCGCAGGATCTGCTGCAGCTGTTTGAGCGCCAGCTGCGCCCGTTCCTGTGTTTCGTTATGCAGAATCCGCTGCATAAATAAAAGCAGCGTTCGTTTTTCCATCGGCATATCCCCCTTATGTCACAACCGGAAACATATGATATTCCGTTTTTATTATTTTCATGTTGTTATTATCAATGTTATAATATCTTAAACCGCTGTATTTGTCAAGACCCTTTTTGTGATTTACGGAATTTTTTTGGGACAAATTGCAGTTTGTCGCGCCGCAGGCGCGACAGCCGTTCGCTGTTCGCCGTTCGCCGTTCGCAAGAATCACAGCTTCCGCAAAAAAGCTGCTACCCCGGTAGCGCGGTTCCTCAGAACCGCCACCTCCGAAGGCGGTTCCTGCGCAAAGATATTATTGAAAAGGTCGGTTTTCGTAGTCAGGAAACCAAATGACAATAAGGAATCGCATTGCGGGCGGTTCTGAGGAACCGCGCTACCATTATATCGCTCCGCGTTATGGAACCCAACCAACATGCACATACTCAGATATTTGCGAACGGCGAACGGCGAACGACGTTTATCGCGCAAACTGCGCGATAAATTATAATTTCCCCTTCCCTTGCTTTTTTGTCCTTTTTCTGCTACAATACCGCCGAAAGGAGCGATCGGTATGGTATATCGCAGATTTGAAAACACCGTTGCGGTGCGCATCGACCGGGGAGAAGAGATCCTGGAGCAGCTCAAAGAGGTTTGCACCCGGGAGAACATCCGGCTTGCCACGGTTTCGGCCATCGGCGCGCTGGGGGAATTCACCGTGGGCGTTTACAATGTGGAAGAGAAGAAGTATTACAAAAACACGTTCCGCGGGGCGTATGAGATCGTATCGCTGGCGGGCAATATCACCACCATGGACGGGGCCTATTACGCGCACCTGCACCTGAGCGCGGCGGACGGTTCCGGCGGATGCGTGGGCGGGCACCTGAACGGCGCGGTGGTGAGCGCCACCTGCGAGCTGTTTCTGCAAGTGATCGACGGCGAGATCGACCGGTTTTACGACGACGTGACCGGGCTGAACCTGATGAAGCTGTAAAAGAAAGGGATTGTTTTTTGTATGGGTTTATGGTAAGATAAACCTATTCTGAATAACGGAGGAGAGAAAATTATGGCGGCAAGCTTACTCGGCAGAGTATTTTCTGAGATCGCCCGCGCGGCGGGCAACGTGAACCCCGATATTGTGGAGAAAAAAAAGAAGAACATTGTAAAGGATCTTCGCAGTATGGAACCGCTGTTCCGCCACTATGTCGCCCCCATCGGCTATTCCTATAAAAAAGTTGACGTGGACGGCGTTACCACCGAGGTGTTCAAAAAGAAAAAGAACGGCAGCGACAACGTTGTGTTCGTGATCCACGGCGGGGCGTACGTATCACGCATGATGTTCTACTACCGGATGCTGAACAAACGCTATTCCAAAGCCAGCGGCGGCGGCACCGTGATCCATTACGATTACCGCTGCGCGCCGGAGCACGTCTACCCTGCCGCGCTGGAGGATACGATGAAGGTGTGGGACTGGATGCTCTCGCAGGGATACAAAGCAGAAAACGTGATCACCGTGGGCGACAGCGCCGGCGGCCACCTGAGCGTGAACCTGCTGATGAAGCTGCACGATACCGGCCGCAAGCAGCCCCGCGCCGCCGTGCTGATGAGCCCATGGCTGGATATGACGGCGAGCGGCAGGAGCTATGTGGAGA
>CAMOVW010000217.1 GCA_946627725.1 uncultured Clostridia bacterium | reverse complement strand
GGTAGCTGGCCGTGTTATCGAAACCAATATCGCTTTTCAGATCGTCGGGAAAGAGCTGGAATGCGGCTTTATGATCTCCATTTCAGACCCGGACGGTGTTTTAGAACTCGCTGAAGTATACCGTCCCGCAGTTGTCCGCAGCCTCATACGGAATCCGGATTTCGGGCTCCGGCAGTTATTTCCCATTACGGAGAATTCTGATACTACCACCTGCCAGGAGGATTGTAAAACCATCCTGTCTTTTGCAAGGGCATCCGAAAACCAGCTTCCTATCATCATTTTTACACCTGCACCGATAGCGAAAGTCTTGAATGAGGAACCCGCTAAAAGCCCTTTTGGTGTGAAGTACGGAAACTTTACACTCCCACCGCTTCAAGCAAAAGCATCCGACGATGAGATCCCCTATGCGACCGAGGCTTTTTCCAGATCCTGCGCCGCTTTTGCCAAAGTTTATGAATTAGATACGAAGCAGGTCGATAAGTTCAAGTCCCTGTCCGGCATCCGCTTCCAACCCGGCGATATCATCGTCATGGAACCAACCATATTTGGGGGAAAGACGCAGCTTATCCCTCTGAAGCCCTCTATGCAGCGCCGCGTAGAGACCTTGAATAAGCTGAAAACAGAACTCAAGGAATACCCTCGCGGCAAAGAATACTCATTCGGACGTGTGCGGTTCATCTCCGCCGCACGGAAGAACCTTCTGCAGGAAACGGAAGAAGCCGCAAGGCTGGCTCAGAACACCTCCGAGGCAATGGAGCAGGAGATACTGAAGCTGAAAGCGATTTGGGAGCAGGAACTGAACGAAAAGGATAAACAGATCGAAGAGCTCTCAGAACGTCTGGCGCGCCATAAGGATGAGATTGCCAAGGTGGAACGTGAAAAAGCAGACCTGCGCACAGAATGCGAGGCGCAGATCGACCGTGAGCGTGTTATCATAGCGGAGCGCGACGAACAGATCGCATTCCTTCAAAGGAAGCTGGATCAGCCAGGTGACCTGGCCGGCATTGCTGCGTGGGCGGAAAAGCATTTCTCTGACCGGATCCTTCTTCACTCCCGCGCGATTTCCGAGCTGCAGGATAAAGCCCTTCGAAACTACAGCGCTGAATTGATTTGCGATGCCATCGACTATCTTGCCACTGATTACTGGGAGCGCCGCTATTGCGGACTAAGTGAAGAGGAAGCAATTACCAGATGCTCACAGAAGTATGACCGGCCTTTTGAGATCATCCATACCACAGGCGGCGCGATTGAAATGTTCCCTACAGATTACAAAATCAAGTATTACCTCTCTTATAAAGGCAAGCCTGTAGAAAGCGCTTTGGACTATCATTTGAAATCCGGTGTCGATGCTGAAAAGTTACTGCACATCTACTTCCTTCACGATGATGACAAGAAGCTCATTGTTATCGGGTCACTACCCAAACATTTGCGGGTCGTTACAATTAAGTAGAAGTAATTCACGACAAAATAGTGCTTGTTCTTCTGTGTACGTTTCAGAATTTCTGCCTATTGAAACGGCAACAATGTCTTTCATTCCCAGTGTATCTGTGCTATAATATATTAATCCTGTTGGGATGTAATCATGATGATAAGATATAACGCAAGAAGTAAGCATGATTTAAGCCATCTTCATTGCTATGACGAAGACACCGACTTATTCTTCTGGATGGATTATTGTTGGACCGATGAAGGCGAATGGGTTTAAAGAGACTCTTCAGCCCCAGTCATAGTAGAGATAAGTGAACAACAAGCGTTGCTTATCTTAACAGGCAAAACCTTTCAAAATAGCAATTCAATAGCTACCCATGTAATACTATCTAGGAGGGATTCAAATGCTTTTAACAGCGGTCATTGAAGATGAGTATACGTTAGAATCTGCGGTTAACCTGATGAGAAGCATAAGATTTGGGGACATGATTAAACTGGAACTTTGTAATGATTACTTACCCATCGCTTGTTATCGCATTGACTGGGACGATTACCTGGATTTTCAACGGGATGATCTTACAGAATTTGATTGGCATTTTGAGGGTGAGTATGATAGGGAATCGGGCTGCGTGTCTGGTTGGAAAGTTGTTGACGACGAAGATGAGGTAGATGACGAACGCTATATCTCGGGCTATGTAAACGATATAACCATCACCTTGGTAAAGGACGATGATACTGGTAGGATTCCGAAATACAATATGCGTATAGACCTTGTTGATAAAACGCCCTGAATACTATTAGGATGCAACAGCAACGTATTCGCCCCTATACGTCGTCCCTGGATCGATCTGTATTAGGCTCACTTTAGGGTGGATTGAAAAAGCCTTGGAAGAAAGTCCGAATAACAAATCTTTAGCGGCATTAAGGGACATTTTCAGTCTATGCTTGAAGACTCTTAATATATAGCGAATCCAAAAATGCTCTCAACTTCGGTTGGGAGCATTTTTTGTGGTTTGTACTTATCCCAGAATATCTTTCAAATCTTCTTCCGGAGTTGTAGTCGGCGCAGTGATTATACAGAATGATTGTGATCTCCGTTTTTTCGGTAGCGGCTACCGAAAAACTGTGCTGCCCCACCACTTGCAGTACATATAGATGACACGCCCCATCAGAAATACATTTTTGCATTTCTGATTGGGCGTTTCAGCACATTCTTACACGATTACAAATACCGTTCCAGCAGTCTCTTTGTCGAAAGTTTGTCCTGCTTGTAGCGGGCTGTAATACTGTCCGCATAAGCCATAAAGGCTTCGTACATAGCTGGATGGGAAATCAAAAACGTGACCTGCGGGGTGTTCAGCCGGCTAACCGTTACGAGGTCGTCGAAAAGTACGATCTGCGTGTTGTCAAAGGGCGCGTCCGGCAAAGCGCAGAAACGGTATTTTGGGCTTTCATCCGACAGCGCGATGATGTTCCGTATATGTTCAGCATATTCCTTCGGTGTATATGCGACATTGAGACTGGGAATATCCGTTAAGACTTTATTTCCAAACAGGCTTTCTTCATCCGCCACGGGAATGCACTCGTGGACAAAAGATTCGTTAAGTGTTACGTTAAGTAATCTCTTTCGACTTTCCCAAACGGAAAACGCCCTGTTCTTCACGGTTTCGTCAGCACCGCAGCGTTCAAGGATCGAAACGAGCGTCTCTTTTGGCATCGTGGCAAATGACAGCGCTGTTCCGAGCACAGTCATTCCGGAATTGCCCCTGTGAATGAGCCCTTCGCTTTCGAGATTACCGTATATTCTCACAAGCTGCTTCGCATCATCGAGCAGTCCGCGAAACGCTGCTTGGTGTATCTCCAAAATTTCCGGATCGGTGTCGTAACGATATTCGCCGTTTTGGTCTTCCGTGCCGATCACATTGCTTCCCTTAATGCAAGCGACGCCCGGGCATAAAAAGATCGTATTGGAAAACCGGGAGTTCTTCTGCTTTTTGCAGTAGTAGGAACGGATCATTCCAGACATATAGAGCGGCAGCCAGCTGATGATCGCCTCGATCATTTCGGAAACATCGCGGTCAACGTTATGAATAACGTGAATCTTAATTCCTTTTTGCACACATCCGAGCATCAGCGCCGCCCATTTTATGCGAAACGCGGGGTCGGTCAGCCAGTTCATATTCTGGTCGGAGTATAAATAGAGTTCTTTTCCTCCGCCGGAGATCACGCTTGCGAGAAACCGTATCACCGCGTTTTGCAAGCCGGTCGAGCCGAAATATACAGTGTCTTCACATTTGACTGTTGCCGCGACCTCCTCAAAAGAAGGCAGCGGCGTTTTTGCGTCTAATGAAAAGGTGTCGATGTTTTCAAGCAACTTTTCGATTACCGAACTGCTGTCGGTCTTTTCGGTATCGTACAGCCAGTCGTGAAACAGCGAAAACGCCTCTTCTTCGTCCGTCAGCGCGTCGGGGTCAGCTTTCATAAGAGCCGCAAGTTGTTTTATTCTGTTCTGTTCTCCCAGTCTGCGCAATAAAGCGGTGCATATGGCGTCCATAGTGCGCGGGTTGGATTTCGGGGATCGCAGTCCGTTTCGGAATCGACTTATGTAAGAAGTGTCGATATTGACCAGATTCCCCAGACGAATGTTGGAGATTTCCGCAAGCTCCATAACGGCGTTCAGCTTTTCTCCAAACACGCGGTAGGGGACGATATCTTTCGGCGGTTTGGATTTCTTATCCGTAACCTCTTCTCCGCCGTAGAGCCAAGCCATGATCTGCGCCTTGATGGCGTCGGCGGAGTTTTGCTCTTTACAGGAAATCAGCTCGCAAATCCCGGCGGTTTTGCCTTTTTCATCGGCGCAGGAATATATGCCGTCTACGATCCGCCAAGCGCCCGCTCCGCCGTTTTTCGGGATTCTCGCACCGCTTGTCATACGGCTGATATAGGATTTATCGCATCCGGCAAAGCGCGCAAAATCCCCCGAAGTCACGTCGAGCAAAGTGAGTATTTTATTGAGTCTCTCGCTGAACATAGGCTTGTCTCCTGCTATGATTTCACAATCATTTTAGCACAAAAGCAGGCGAAAAATCAATGAGTTGACCGAAAAAATGTCAATGACAACTTGCTGTCAACTCTTGAGGCGATCCTTATTATAGTAATATAATGTATTTTGAAGGATAGTAAGATTCGCAAGGAGGACACGGCTGGCTGCCGTGCCCTGTACCGTAATTTTATTGTAGGAGGTTCCTTTATGTTCTGTCCGAAATGCGGGAACCAGCTGCCGGATAACGCAAAGTTCTGCGATAAATGCGGTAATCCGGTGGGCAGCGTTCCGAACAATCCATCAGTGGATAATCAAATACCCCCGCAAACGCCTGTATCGGAGCAATCGATTCAGACAGCGGCAAAACAAGCCGCATCGGCGGCGGCATCGCAGGTACGGTCTGCGGCGGCAGAGGCTATTCGGACGCCGCTCTCCAACCTGACCGAGCAGATCGCATCTTCCCAACCGGGCGAAGCGGTTCTTGGCACCTTCGGCGGTGTTTCCGGCGCTGTTACAAACAGTACAGGAATTTTGAGCCCGATTAAGACGATCCTATCCGGTATACAATCCTTTGGACAGAGTTTTGTCGGCTTGTTCAAGAATAAGCAACGGAGCAAGCTCATCATCGCGGGCGTGATCGCCGTGGTTTGGATCGTGTTGATGATTCTGTCCTACAACGGTATCAATATCGGCATTCTGAACTGGCTGACCTTCGCGCAGGGCGGCGCGGGACGAAGCGTCCCCGGATGGCTTGGAGGTTTGCTTGGAAAAACGACGGTCGTGACGATGTTGTTTTCGCTGTTTACGGGTGGATTCAAGTCTCTTGGCGGCGGATTCAAATCCATATTCAGCGGCGCAAACTTCAAAACGAGTAATCTCGTCCGGCTCCTTCTCGGTGCAGGCGGCGCTTTGATCGTGTATCAATTCTTTGCAGGAAGCGCATCTCTGACAGACACAATGCCCGCCATATCCGGCGCGTTGATCGGCGTGATGGCGCTCGGGCGCGGGAACGGATTCCTTTATCGTTTCGCACAATCGCTGACGGCAAGCAAGGTCGGAGCGTCACGAATCGCAAATAACGAAAAAGCCGCCGGACTGCTCTCGGGTGTTACATACGGCTTTGCGCTGGGCGCGCTCCTCTCGGCGATCCCGTTCGGCTGGCTGCCGGTCATTTTCGGCGGCGTGTGCGTGATTGCGGGCATTGTGCTCACCATTGTATTGGGCAATAAAAAGGAGGCGACTGCGGTATGACCATCCGGAAAAGAATCATACGGGGCATTTCGGCTGTGATGCTGATGCTGTCCTTTGTCTTTACGCTCAGAACCACCGTGTTCGCTGCGGAATTGTTTGACTACGCCAAGTATGAGAAAAGCGACGCTTACAACGTGGAATGCAAAATCGAGGACAAAACGACCTATTATGACAGGTCTCAGCTTTCCTGGACGCCGGAAGTACGGCGTTCGGGCGGCGACATTCGCGCAACGTATCGGCTGATACAACTCGGCGAAAGCAGATTTTACGATAAGACGGTTTATGAGCAGCCGATCACCTTCCATTTTG
>CAMOVW010000216.1 GCA_946627725.1 uncultured Clostridia bacterium | reverse complement strand
CGGCGATTCCGACGGCGATTCCGATTTCGGATTTGACGTGGATTCCGATTCAGACGATTCTCTGCTGGGTTTCTTTATAGAGATATTCGTTTATATTTTTATTTTTATCTTCATTGATTTGTTTCATGAATCGCCCGTAGCAGCAATTATTTTGCTGATTTTTGAGCTCGGCATACTGTTCCTGCTCTATATGCTGATCCGTTTCTTGAAAAAGAAATTCGGCAAAAAACGGAAGGTCGCGTCTGCGCAGCCGGTTTCGCCGCAGGTTTATCCGCAGACGGGCGGAACACCCGCTTCCGTATCGGGTTTGCAGCCGGTTGGCGCATATCTGAAACTGGATCCGGCGTTCTCGGAATCGACTTTCAAAGAAAAGATATCCAATCTGTTTGTACAGTATAAGAACGCATTGCAGGATAAAGATATGTCTCCTTTGCAGCCTTATTTCAGCGAATCTCTTTATTCGCAGACAGATCTGCAGCTTGGTACGTATAGAAAATATGGCCGGAGTATCATATCGGAGCGGATCACTGTTCTCAGTGCGGAAATCGTCGGCTGGAAACAGGAGAACGGCTTTGACAACATGGTTGTTCGGCTCAAAACCAGATTCGTATCTTATACGGTCGATGATAAAACCGGCGGGCTGCTGTATGGCAGCAAAACGGAAGAGATCTTTGCAGACTATGAATGGCAGATGCTTCGCGAAAGCGGAAAAACAACCGTTCAATCCGGCGGCGTAACGGTGCAGAATTGCCCGAATTGCGGCGCAACGATCAATATCAACCGCACGGCAAAATGCGAATACTGTGATTCTCTTGTTACCGTAGACGATTTCGGTTGGATCGTAGACAAAATTAAAAAGATTTCGTAATCAACTTGGAGGCGACGTTCTGCCTGTACGGCGATACAGTGTACTCGTTAATATGAAAGATCCCCGCACAGGCCGGGGATCTTTCACTTAATCGAAGTGTTGATGATCAGTTGGTTACGTATTCGTAACCGGCGTCTTCAATCGCTTTTTTGATCGCTTCTTCCGAAACGTCTGCCGAAAGCGTCAGCACGGCGTTTCCTGCTTCATGGCTCGGTACGGCGGTTTCGATTCCGTCCAGCGATTCCAGCGCTTTTTTTACATGCGCTTCGCAGTGCGGGCACATCATGCCTTTGATTTTTACGGTTTTTTCCATGGTATGATCCTCCGGTTCATTTATTATTTGCAGTGCGGTAAGATCCACCGTCGCTGCTTTTTTGCTTTTTTTATGACGATATGGTTTGAACAGATTCAGACGCAGGGCGTTTGTAACGACGCAAAAGCTGGAAAGGCTCATCGCAGCAGCGCCGAACATGGGGGAGAGGGTCCAACCGAAAATCGGTATCCATACGCCGGCGGCCAGGGGGATGCCGATAACGTTATAGATAAATGCCCAAAACAGATTTTCATGGATGTTTCTCAGCGTGGCTTTTGACAGCCGTATCGCAGCCGCAACGTCAGAGAGCTTCGAGTTCATTAAAACAACGTCAGCAGCGTCGATCGCAACGTCTGTGCCGGCGCCGATGGCCATGCCGGTATCCGCGCTTGTCAGCGCGGGCGCATCGTTGATACCGTCCCCCACCATGGTAACGCGCCCTTTTTCGCACAGCCGCCGAATGATTTGGGCCTTGCCGTCGGGCAGAACGTTGGCAAAAACGGTATCTACGCCGGCTTTTTTACCGATTGCCTCTGCGGTGCGTTGATTGTCGCCGGTGAGCATTACCACGGCAACCCCCATCTCTTGCAGTTGTTTTACCGCAAGGGCGCTGTCTTCTTTAATAGTATCGGCTACGGCGATCATGCCGATCACGGCGTCGTCCAGGGCAAAAAACAGCGGCGTTTTGCCCTCATCCGCCAACGCGGCGGCTTTTTCGGACAGAGAATGCGGCAGCGTCCCGATAAACTCCCGTTTTCCTCCGCGCAGCAGGCGGCCGTCCAAACGCGCGGAAAGCCCGTTCCCTGCAACGGCGCTGAAATCGGATACTTCATGCGGAGGCAGATTTCGTTCTTTTGCCGCTTCGGTAATTGCTGTCGCTAACGGGTGTTCGCTTTTTGCTTCCAATGCGGCTGCAAGGGCCAGCAGCTTTTCTTCCGTTATATTATCCGCAGGAATAACGTCTGTAAGCACGGGTGTGCCGTTGGTTACGGTACCGGTTTTATCCAGCGCCACGATTTGCGTTTTACCGGTTTGTTCCAACGCGGAAGCGGTTTTGAAAAGAATGCCGTTTCTTGCCCCGAGCCCGTTGCCGACCATGATCGCCACCGGGGTTGCGAGCCCCAATGCGCAGGGGCAGCTGATTACAAGCACCGAAATCCCGCGCGAGAGGGAATAACCCATATCGTGCCCGGTAATCAGCCAAATGATAGTGGTTACAAGCGCAATGCCGATTACGATGGGCACAAATACGCCGCTTACCTTATCCGCTGTTTTTGCGATGGGGGCTTTGGTTGCCGCCGCATCGGATACCATTTTTATGATCTGCGAAAGGGTGGTGTCTTCACCTACGCGGGAGGCTTCACATTTCAGATATCCGTTCAGATTTACGGTTCCTGCCCAAACGCTGCCTCCTTCTGATTTGTCGACCGGGATGCTTTCACCGGTCAAGGCGGATTCATCTGCCGCACCCGAGCCTTCCAAAACAATACCGTCTACAGGGTATTTTTCCCCGGGGCGAACCACAAAAATATCGCCCTTTTTTACTTTTGAGATCGGAACTTCGGTTTCATTTCCGTCAACCAGCAGGGTTGCGCTTTGCGGCGCAAGCTGCATCAGGGCCTTCAGCGCGTCGGTCGTTTTTCCTTTTGAACGCGCCTCCAGAAGTTTTCCAACGGTGATCAGTACCAGTATCATGGCGGCGGATTCAAAATAAAAATGATCCATAAACGTTTCGCCGCTGCCGCCGTTTGCAACGTCGCCCGTCATGGCAAACAGTGCGTAGGTGCTGTAAATAAAGGAAGCGCCGGAACCGAGGGCGACAAGGGTATCCATGTTCGGCGCTTTGTGCAGCAGGCCTTTTACGCCGGAAACAAAGAACCGCTGGTTGATGATCATAACAATGGCGGATAGCAAAAGCTGAATCAGCCCCATTGCAACATGATTGCCGTTAAAGAAGGAAGGGAGCGGCCAGCCCCACATCATGTGCCCCATAGAAACGTACATCAGAAGCAGTAAAAACGCGGCTGATGCCAGTAATCGTTTCAGAAGCTTCGGCGTTTCACGGTCTTTCAGATCGTCAACCGCTGCACTGTTTTGTTCGCTTGACGCGCCTTTTTTTGCAGCCCCGTATCCTGCGTCGGTAACCGCCTTTATGATTTCTGCTTCGGAAGCGGTTCCTTCCACGCCCATGGAATTAGTGAGCAAACTCACCGCGCAGGAGGTGACCCCCGGTAGGTTTGAAACGGCTTTTTCAACGCGCGCCTGGCAGGCGGCGCAGCTCATGCCGGTTACTATATATTGTTCCATAACAGATCCTCTTTATTTCATCAGTTTCTTGATCAGTTCGGTGAGTTCGTCCACGGTTTCATCTTTGCCTGCGCGTATATCGTCTGCCACACAGGTGCGGATATGGGAGGAGAGAAGCTCCCTGTTAAAGGCGTTTACGGCGGCGGATACCGCGGCGCTCTGGATAAGGATATCGGCGCAGTAGGCGTCTTTTTCTATCATTCCCTTGATTCCGCGGATCTGCCCTTCAATACGGCTCAGGCGGTTGATCAGGCACTTTTTTTCTTCTTCACTGCGTATTTTTGTACGATCGGAACAGCAGCATTCATTGTTCATATAAATCTCCTCCGTTACAGGATACCCCTTAGGGGTATTTGTATTATATACCCCATGGGGGTATGTTGTCAATAGAAAAACGTATTTTTACCAAGATTTGAAAACAGCAGGGATCGATACAAATAAAAAAGAGCCTTTCGGCCCTTTCTGTCAGCGATAATACGCCGCGATATAGTTTTCAACGTCTGCCCGGCAGCCTTTGAATGGGCCCGGGGTTTCCATTTTCAGTGAAACTGTTGCCGTTGCGGTGATCAGCGCCTGCGCGGGAGTATTGCTTAAGCGTTCGCAGATATAACTTGCAAAGGTCGTATCCCCGCGCCCTGTGCGTCCGGAAAGGTTTCTTGCCTTGATCGGGCAGGTGAGGATCTCGCCGTTTGCGTAAACAAGCACCTCGCTGTTGTGGGTGATCAGCACTTCTTTCGCACCCCATTCGGCCAATTGCTTTGCCGCGGCGGCGCGGTCCGCCGTGCCCGTAAGGATCTCCGCTTCCGCAGCGTCCGTTTTCAGAAACGTGATAAAGGGGAGCAGTTCTTTTTTTTCTTTCCAATCCGCAAAATACATAGTTCCGCCGTCGGTACGGTTTACATTTCGCAAATAGCCCTGAACGTCAACCGCAACGTTTCCTTTTGCCGCAAGGGCAGGTATCATATCAGGCGTATAATCGCCCACAACAAGACCTGCAAGGTGAAAGATATCTGCTGTGATATCCGTGGGGATATCTTCGGGAGAGATAGGGTCCCCCTGCGCTGCACATACGGAACGTCGTTTTTCTTTGTCCGCCGTAAAATAGGTGTTCTCCATCAGCGTAGTTCTTTCGGAGGTGATGCAATAAACGTCTCTTTGCGGAATCAGAAATTCATTCTTTAGCGCTCCGTCATTTTTTCCGATTTTTGTGATCACGCCAACATTATGCCCAAGGGCGTATGCGGCTGCGGAAGAGTACAGAACCGCGCCGCCTGCGGCATACACGGTGTTTCCGAGGTGATCTGTGTTTTTGTCTTTACAAATATGCCCGATGATAAGCGATTGATAGTGATTCATTTTAACATCCTTTGCTTTTATATAAAAAACTGTTCATAACTGTCGATATCGAAAATGTAAACTTTGAAATGCTTTTCGCTGATCGCCTCTTTGAAATTTGCGCCTACTTTTACAAGCTTCAGGTTTGTTTTCATCTCAAAATCAACATGCTGATAGTGCAGCTGTTCCGCCACGTCTTTTGTTCGTACTTCAAGCCGGGGGCTGTTATCCGGGTTTTTGCAAAGAGAAAAGTTGATGGCTTCCACATCCTGCCCGTTTGCGGTCAGGCTGATAAACTTTTCAATCGGCTGTTTTTTCTTCTTCTTTTTCTTTTTATCTTTGCCGAACATTTCAATATCCCCAATCACATTCTTTTACGTTATTTTACTCCTGTTTTTTGTGATTGTCAATTCAATTCATTTTTTCACGCAGATACTTTTCTTTTGTAGCCTGCCCGCCGCGTAAATGCCGCTGCGCTTTGTTGACGTCCAGAACTTTACGCACGTCCTGCCAAAGCTCGCTGTTGATCGTCTGCAGTTTTTCGGTGATATCTGTATGTACGGTACTTTTCGATATGCCGAACGCCTTTGCCGCAGCGCGAACGGTCGCGTTGTTTTTTACGATATAGAGTCCAAGTTCCTCCGCTCTTTGGGCGGTATCGACCATAAGTTCCGCTCCTCTCGCATAGTATCAGTAATTCATATGAGAAACTGAACGCGGATAGAACTTCAAAAACAGCGAGATCAGCTATGTGAAGGGCCGGGAGGATCTGGATTACGAGGGCATGCGGCAGCAGCGGCTGGACGCGGGGTATACGGAGGCCGAAGTAGACGAAGAGATCGCGGCGCAGTTCTTTGGTACGGCGATGGCCGAAAGAGGCTGGAGAGAGGAACAGGCGGCGAAAGACCCGGGGCTGTGGCAGAAGATCATAGACCACGTAAAGGCGTTTCTGGCTGAGATCAGGGACGCGATAGAAAAGTGGGCCGGGAACGATCTGGCGGTACAGGCGGCGATGAAGACGGAGATCGAGGACCTTGACCGGTTCTGCGATATGTTTCAGGCGACGCTGGACAGTATTACGGAGGGACGGCAGAACGCGGAGACGGAAGGGACCGGAGAGACGAAGCGTTCCATGGCCGGGCTCAACAGCAAGACGGCGGACAAGAGCTTACTGCAGCAGGCGCAGGAGATGGAGGAAGACGGCGCGGACAGCGAAGATATCAGGCAGGCGACGGGATGGTTCAGGGGCTATGACGGAAAGTGGCGGTATGAGATCGACGACAGCACGGCAACATTAAAAGAAAACCCTGCGTTTGAAGT
>CAMOVW010000215.1 GCA_946627725.1 uncultured Clostridia bacterium | reverse complement strand
CGGTCTTTAACGCGCCGGTCACCAGGTCGAGGCCGTCCGGGTTCAGGCACGGGGCAAGATACAGCGTTGTGTCCGCAAACAGCGCGGCGGCGTCCGTTCCGGCGATCATTCTGTCAGTGGATGCTGCGAAAAGGTATTCCTCAAGAAACGTCAGCGTTACCGGTATATTCAGCCATTCGTTCGCGTGGATCCCCGCGCTTATAAAAAGTTCCTTATTTCCGTTCCCTGCTGTAAGCAGCGGCAGGTCTTTGTTCATTGTGCTTTTTCCCATGCTGCGCACAGATAAAAAAGGGTATCTGGCGTGAAGCCCGTCGATCAGCATCATGATCAGCGCATGGGAATACGATATATTATCCGGCACAACGGCGTATGCGTAGGGTACCGTCAGTTTTTGCCCCGGCAGAAGCTTTAAGGGATCGATCTCCGGGTTTGCCGTGAGCAGCGCTGAGAGCGATATGCCGTAGTTTACCGCGATATTCCAAAGGGTATCCCCGGGCTGCACCGTTCGTGTATAATAGCCTTTGATGAACCGTTCAAGCTTTTCCATTGCGGCCGTATCCGCAGCGCCGGTGGGCGGCAGCCCGAACGCGGTTTGAAACCGCAGCAGCGCAGCCTCCGTGCGCGGCCCGAAGATACCGTCCGGCGGTGTGGTGAGAAATCCCGATCGACGCAGCCCCAGCTGCACGATCTCTGTATATGCGCCTGTGTCGCCCCGGCTGATTGTTTGCATGATACACCTGCTTTATCTTTTTTGTTCTATATGTACGCAGGCGGGGGCTTTTCCTATGTGGTTTTGCGGCAGAGTTATTTTTGCGGAAGTTATGTGCGCTGTCACTTTGCTGTCACATTGCCGTGGTACACTTTGGCTGTAATCAAAGAAAAGGAGCATGATCGCATGGAGATCTTAAAGGTTGAACATCTTTCCAAAATATACGGCAGCGGCGAAAATGAGGTAAAGGCCGTAAACGACGTTTCCTTTACCGTGGAAAAGGGCGAATTCCTTGCCATTGTGGGGGCGTCCGGTTCCGGAAAAAGCACGCTGCTGCATCTGATCGGCGGCGTAGACCGGCCAACCTCCGGCAAAATATACGTCGACGGCAAGGATATCTGCGCGCTGGACAGCGACGCGCTGGCCATATTCCGCCGCAGACAGGTGGGTATCGTATATCAGTTTTATAATCTGATCCCGATCCTGAACGTGGAAGAAAACATCACTTTACCGGTGCTGCTGGACGGCGACGCCCCGGATGAAGCCAAGCTTGCGGAGCTTTTGAAGGTGCTGGGGCTTGCAGACCGCCGCGCCAATCTGCCGAATCAGCTTTCCGGCGGGCAGCAGCAGCGGGTATCCATCGGCAGAGCCATGATCAATCACCCCGCCGTGATCCTTGCGGACGAGCCCACCGGCAATCTGGATTCCAAAGCCGGTGAAGAGATCGTAAATCTGCTGAAGCTGTCGAACAAGCAGTATAACCAGACCGTGATCGTGATCACTCACGACCCCGATATCGCCCGTCAGGCGGACAGAGTGATCACCATCGAGGATGGCAAACTGATCCGCGACGAAAAACTGGGTTGAGGTGACGCGCCATGAACGTGATCAAAAAACTGACCTGCGCCTCGATCCTGAAAAACAGAAAACGCAGCATTGCCACGGTGATCGCCGTCATTCTTTCCACCGCGCTGATCGTGGGCACGGCGGGCCTCGCCGCGAGCGCCATCCGGTCTTTTCAGAATACGGCGGTGTATCAGGTGGGCGATTTCCATATGACGGTGGAGAACGTCCCCCGCGGCGAGCTGCCTCAGATCACCGAAAACAAACAGGTGGATAACAGTTTTCTTACCAAAAGCCTGGGCTACGCCGCGCTTCAAGGCGGCAAAAACGCAGATAAACCTTACCTGTACGTTTATGCGCTGGGCGAACGCGCCCTTTCCGGCGGCTGGGGGCTGCATCTGATAGAGGGGCGCATGCCCGAAAATGAAAACGAGCTGGCGATCTCCGCCCATATCCGGTCCAACGCCCGCGTACCGCTGAAGGTGGGCGATACCCTTACCCTTGCCATAGGGCGGCGGATCGGCGGCGACTGCCAAACGCTTTATCAGGAAACGGCGTTTGAACAGAAGATCCCCGAATCGCTTGTAACAGACGAAACGCGCAGCTTTACGGTGGTTGGCGTGATCGAACGCCCCGAACGGGAGATAGAACCCTACGAAGCCCCGGGCTACACCTGTATTACCTATGCGGACGAAGCGGCCCTTGCCGCTGCGGACCCGGTGAACGTTTCCTTTACGCTGAAAAGCGCCTTTCAGTACGATACGTTCAGCAAAACGCTGTTTGAAAATCTCTCTTCCTACACCGGCGTAATCATCAACCGCGATCTGCTGGAGTACGCCGGCGCGCTGAATGACGATATGCTCACCTTTATTTTTACCGTCAGCGCCGTTGTGCTGGCCATTATTATGGTCACCTCGGTGTTCGTGATCCGCAATTCCTTCGCCATTTCGGTGAGTGAGAAAAACCGGCAATACGGCATCCTTGCAAGCGTTGGCGCAACCTCGCGGCAGATCCGCAAAAGCGTGCTTTACGAAGGGCTTCTGTTCGGCCTCGTTGGCGTGCCCGTGGGCGTGGGCGGCGGTATGCTGGCGGTGTTTGTGCTGCTGAAGATCGTAAACGCCCTGATCGGCAGCCTTGTAAACGGGTTGGTATTTGTGTATTGGGTGCCCCTTGCCGCCGTTCTGGTCAGCGTGCTGCTGGCCGCCGTAACCATATTTTTCTCTGCGGATATCCCCGCCCGCCGCGCGGGTAAGATCGCCCCCATTGAGGCGGTGCGCGGCAACAGGGAAGTGAACGTGCGTGCAAAGGAAGTAAGCGTAAGCCCGCTTACGAAAAAGCTGTTCGGCATCGGCGGCGTGATCGCTGCCAAAAATCTGAAGCGCAGCCGTAAAAAATACCGCACCACCGTGATTTCGCTGGTGCTCAGCGTTACCGTGTTCATCAGTATGTCTTCGTTTGTGGCGTATATGAAAAAAAGCGTTGCGCAGGAGCGGGGGGAGATCCCCTATAATATCTCCGTTTATCCTCCGGATTTCGATCATCAGCAAGAAACGGCGGCCCAATACCGGATTCTTGCCGAGGCAGCGGCGGCGGATACGTATGCATGGTACCTTTACAATGACGCGCAATGCTCCCTTGAAGCGTACGGCTCCGCCGAAAACAAGCGCGAAACCGCCGCCCGCCTTGAAGAGGAGCTGCAGACATACGATTTCGGCGATGAGAACGCCCTTACGGAAGAAGAACTGCGCGAAAGCTACGGGCGGATATCCATTCGCGTGGCGGCTTACGACGAAGCTTATTTTGAAGAATATCTTCGCAGTGTGGGCTGCGCTGCCGCGCCCGAAAAAGCCGCCGTGCTGGTGGATATCGGCGGCAGCATGAACGTAAAGGCCGGGCAAACCGTGCGGCTTGACTATATTTCGGATGAAGGTGACGATCCCTTTTCTGTCGATTTTACCGTGGAAAAGACGGTGGCTTCCGGCCGCCCTATGGGCATGGAGGGCCACCCCGTGAATCATCCGCTGATGGTGGTCAGCGAGAAGTATTTTACGCCTGAACAGAACGAAAAGCTGCACTGGGATATCTCTTCTCTGTTTCTCTGCACGCAGGATGCGGACGCCGCCGAGCAGCGCCTGCTGAACCTTTTCGATACTGACCCCGTCTCTTATTCCGGCTACGGGCTGTATAACGTTCAATCCGACGCGGACGATATGCGCCGCATCATACTGATCGCTGAGATCTTTCTTTACGGCTTTATCGCCGTGATCACCCTGATCGGCGTTACCAATATCTTCAATACCATTACCACAAACATGAATCTGCGGCAGAAAGAATTCGCCATGTTGAAAAGCGTGGGCATGACGAAAAAGGAATTTAACCGCATGGTGCGGCTGGAAAGCCTTCTGTACGGCCTCAAATCCCTTTGCATCGGCATACCGCTGGGCATTGTGGGCGGCGCGGGGTTCTACGTGCTGTTTCACGATCAGTTCCGCCTGACCTACGTTTTTCCCGCCGCGGCTGTGGCGCTCAGCGCGGTATTCGTGTTTATCATCGTCGGCTTGACAATGCGCTATTCTCTCGGTAAAATAAATAAGCAGAACATTATAGAAACTATAAGAAACGAGAACACGTGATGAAACGCATTCTGCTTCTGGAAGACGACCCCATTATAACCAAAGGCCTTTGCTTTACCTTTGAAAGCGAGGGCTTTGCCCTGATTTCCGCCGCCACGGCGGCAGAAGGGGAAGGGGCTTTGGGCGACCCTTTTGATATGCTGATCGCCGACCTGACGCTGCCGGACGGTTCCGGCGAAACGCTGGTAGGGCTCGTAAAAGAGCGGCTGCCCGGCACGCCGGTATTGGTGCTCACCGCGAAGGATGATGAAGCCGACGTGGTACGGCTGCTGGATCTGGGCGCGGATGATTACGTGTCGAAGCCCTTCCGGGCGCGGGAGCTGGTATCCCGGGTGAATAATCTTTTGCGCCGCTACGGCAAAAGCGAGGCGCTTTCCTTCGGCGGGGATATCACGCTGGATCCCGCTGCCGGGCGGGTATACAGGGCGGGGCGGGAAGTGCGTCTCTCCGCGCTGGAATACCGCATTGTGCTGCTGCTGGCGCAAAACAAAGGGCAAACCGTACCCCGGGAACGGATACTGGACCGGATCTGGGATCTGGCGGGCAATTTTGTAAACGACAATACCCTTACCGTTTACGTGAAGCGCATCCGTGAAAAGCTGGGCGAAGGCGCGGTGATCACCGTAAAAGGCGTGGGGTACCGGGTGGAGTGAAGAGGATGAAAACAAAACGTGTGATTCTGTATATATTGAGTTTTATCGTGCCTCTTGTGTTGTGCGCAGGGGCGCTTTGCCATGCCGGGGCTGTTTACCGTAAAAATACAAACCTGCAGATGGCGGTGCTTGCGGGCAATATCAAGGCCCGTTACCCTGATATCGGCGAGGCGGAGATGCTGCACATGCTGCAGGATACGGCAAACCGTGAAGAGGGGCAGGCGTTTTTACGGAAGTACGGCGTTTACGGCGGCGCTTTTGCCGGGGAAACGCAGCAGAAGTTTGCGGCGGCCGCTTTTATATGGCTTTTTGCGTGCGGGGCGGGGGTGTTCCTCTGCTGCGGCGTTGTAACGGTATTTTTCGCCCGGAAACGGGATCGGGCGCTGAACGGTCTTACCGCATATCTGAAACAGATCGGCAATGGAAACGATACGCTGCGCATCGATGAAAACGATGAGGGGGAGCTCTCTAAACTCAAGAACGAGATCTATAAGCTTACGGTGCTTTTGCGTGAAACCGCCGCAGCCGGCAGCCGGAAGAGCGCCGCCCTTGCCCGCAGCATTGCCGATATCTCGCACCAGATCCGCACGCCGCTCACCTCCGCCGGAATCTTGCTGGATAACGTGGCGGGGACGCCGGAGATGGACCCCGCCACCCGGGCTGATTTTATCAATGAGGCCCGCGGTCGGCTGCGGCTGATCTCCGAACTCTGCGTAACGCTTCTTCAGCTTTCAAAATTTGACGCCGGCGCCATCCGGCTGCATCCGGCGGAGATCACCCCCAGGCAGATCCTGAAGGCCGCCGTTGAGAACCTTTCCGTATTGATGGACCTGAAAAATATCACCCCGGAATTGACCGGCGATCTGGATATTCCCTTTACAGCCGACCTTCACTGGCAAACCGAAGCCTTTACAAACATTCTGAAAAACGCTGTGGAGCACAGCCCCGAAAACAGCGTTGTGCGTATAAGCGCGCAGAACAGCGGCCTGTTTCTCTCCATCCGTGTTGCCGATGCGGGGGAGGGGATCGACAGCGCCGATCTGCCCCATATCTTTGAGCGGTTCTATAAAGCGAAAAACGCCGGACCCGATTCCTTCGGCGTGGGGCTGAACCTTGCCAAAACCGTGATCGAAGCCGACGGCGGCAGCATAAAAGCCGTATCCTGGCCCGGCAAGGGAACTACCTTTACGGTTGCATATCGCCGGACCGTATAACGGCGCTTTGTTTCGCCGTTTTTGCGGTTATGATCTTTGAGATTTGAAGCCTTTTTGTGTATTTAATATTTTTATTTTGCCCGTCGCCGCGTTTT
>CAMOVW010000214.1 GCA_946627725.1 uncultured Clostridia bacterium | reverse complement strand
ATCCGGCGCCGCGCCTCATTGCGGACTCTGTGATTCTTGCGAACGGCGAACGGCGGTCGCGCCAACAGCGCGACAAACTGCAATTTCTCCGTATTTCTTGCAAATCACATCGGTTTATGATACAATAAATCATCCGGCGCGTTGGGGCGGCGGATGAAAGGCAAAATCAGAGAAAAACAGAGGTGGACCCCATGTCAAAAGGTTATTTCGACGGATCTATGCCGCGGGAAGTATTGGAATACTATTTATCGCACGCCGTGAGCGCGCAGTGGATCACATCCAGCAATACGCTGGAGGACGATATCCGCGTGATCAAAAAAACCGGGATCAAATTTTTAGGCCGCGCGGCGGGCATCTGGAAGGCGGATAAACCTGAAGAGGAGCATTTCGCCCAGGTGAAAGCGGCGGCAGAGAAGATCCACGCGGCGGATCCGGAGGTGATACTGCAGGCCTGCCTGTTTGAGGTGGTTTACGAAGAGGACGTCTCCCGCGTGCCGGTGCCCGCATGGGTGTTTGAGGCATTCGGCCTTCCTGTTGAAATCCGCAATTTCAGCTTTGCGGACTGCCTGTTCCCCGCCGGGACCCACACCTGGGGCAACATGCCGGATCTCTCGAAGCGGGAAGCGCAGATGTGGTTCTATTACCGGGGCCGCCGGTATATCGACTGCGGGTGCGAGGCCTTCCATATGGGGCAGATCCACCTGTACACCGGTCTGGACCGGGGCTATAAAGGCATCGGAAGGGTGATCGGAATGCTGCGCGCCTACGGCAAAGAGCACGCCCGCCGCCACAAGGTGATATTTGACGCCCACTCCCATTCGCTGGTGGTACACGGCAAAAGCCTGCTCGATTACAACGCCATGCCGCTGACCCGCTTCCCGGTGCTGGATCGACCGGGCGAAAAGCTTGTGCTGGTGCGGGAGGGCAAATCCGGCGGCGGCATCTCCCCCGAGGGCGTTTACGAAAAGGCGCTGCCCTTCTTATATGAATACGACAACTGGGGCGGCCGCGATTGGTGGGCTTACGAAAACCAGACCTATGAAGAGCGGGCATGGAACCAGTGGTGGGGCGGAGACCAGATCAGCTGGTTCGCTTACCAGAGCGAGGAAGACCGCAACGCGTTTCTGGATTACACCTTCAAATGGACCGCGGTGAACAACCCGGACGGCTTCTTCGCCTTTCCGCTGATGCGTGGCATCGGCCCCGGCGGCGACGGGCAGGACCGCTGCTATAAGCTCAACAACAAGAGCGACGCCTGCCCCGAGGGCTTTTCGCAGGAGGACGCGCTGCAGAAGATCTTTGCCGCAGGCTACGAAAAATACCGGCCCTACGCAAACCCCTCCATGCTGGATCACGGCGGCGTGGATCAATACGACCCCGAAACCGGCGTGCATTACCCCGAAAAGGTGGTGGTATACGGCAGCTTTCAGCCCTACGTGGGCGCGGCGGCGAATGATTCCAACAGCGAGATCACCCGCATGTACTATATCGGCGACGGCAAATACGCCCTCACCTTTGTAATGCCCTTTGCCGGGGAATACGACCTTGCCGTTTCCACCTGGGGCACCCTTTCCGCCTGCGTGAGTACCGCAAACCCCTTCCCCTTCTCGGGCACCGGCAGCAAGGGCAAGCTCACAATAGAGCAGGATAACACCGTGGTGCGCATAACCTATGAATATCTGACGCACCGCATTACCGTAGAAAAAGCGATCTGAACCCAAAAGGCGCACAGCACACCGAAAAACTGCCGTTCGGCGATTCCGAAAAGAGTAGGAATCGCCGTTTTTTTATTGAAGAACAGCATTCGTTTCTCGAAAAACGAGCTTCGTTCCCAAAGGCTTGCATTGCTCACCGAAACTACGATATAATACGCACAGAGGCAGCAAAACAAGCCTTTCAATCAATAAACAACGCCGTTCAACGGCAAAATGGAGGATTATTACGATGAAATTCAACCGTCTGCTGAAAAAACTCTCTTCTGTTCTGCTTGCGCTTACACTTGCCCTTTCTGTACTGGGCGCCGCAGCGCCATGTGCCTTTGCCGAAGAAACGCCCCTTCTCGCGTTCGACGCCACCGTGAACGGTTACTTCACGGACGACGCCCACACCGCGGATTATCTGCTTACGCTGCCCTCGACCGGCACGGTTACACTCACCTACCGTTCAGGAGCGTTCTATACGGATATCTGCCTGATCGCAAAAGATCAGACCATATACTCCGTAAGTACCACGGAACGTGAGCCGGATATCTGCGGCGCGGATATCAGCCTTCGCCTCGTAGCTGGAACCTATCTGCTCACGCTTAATGCGGTTTACCATCTGAATGTTATGGCTTCCGATTACGGTGATTTCAGTTTGAAGGCTTCCTTCACAGCCGAAACGGAGACGTTTCCCGAATCCCTGGACGCGAACAATGATACGACCGAAACCGCGAACTCAATCTCTCTGGGGGCGGAAATCACCGGCCTGCTCTGCCATAACGACGAAAAGGATTGCTACCGCCTTGAAATCACGGAGCCCGGCGTGCTGACGTGGGAACTCCGGTCTTCCCCGGAGACTTCCGGTTTCAGAGAATATCTGTGGCTGGAGCTTTTCGACAAAGAGACTCCCCTGCTGAATACCCCGGCGTATTCGGTAAGCAAGGATGGGTATACCGGCAGAATAACGGTATCGCTGATTCCCGGCGTATACGATATGATACTCAGCACCGCATACAATGAGCTGCACGATTATACCTTTACCACCGCGTTTACACCCGTACAGGAAACGTTTGCCGAAAGACAGGGCGCGCTGCTGAACGAGAATACCGCAGCGCCGGCCGTGAAGCTCGGCGGGACCTATCAAGGTTTTATCGCGCATAACGACAACGAAGACATTTACCGCTTCACCGTGTCGGAGCCCTGCAGTCTGACCGTACGCCCGCTGACCGGAAGCAGCGAGACCTGTTTCACAATGAAGCTCGAAGGGTATGGCAGCGTTTTCTACACCTATTACGATACGGAGCGTTTTATTCTGAACACCGGCGAAACGGAAGGAAGCCTGGAACCCGGCGTTTATTTCCTGCACGTAGACGGCGGCGTTGACGGAGAAATGAAAGGCGCATACAGCTTCATGCTGTATCAGCGCGGCGACGTGGATCACAGCGGCGCCGTTACGGCGGGAGACGCCAGACTTGCACTGCGCGCATCTGTGCGGCTTGAAACAATTGAAGAAGGCTCCGCAGCCTTCTTCGCAGCGGATTACGATAAAGACGGCGTCATTTCGGCGGCGGACGCCAGAAGCATCCTGCGCCGCGCCGTTGGGCTGAGCGATTGATCAGGCGCGAACAAGCTTCCGGCGGGAAGGAACAAATCGCGATTCTCATGTGAACAGCAATCACCGTTCCGAAAACACAAAAGGCTGCGATCTCAGAGCGGGATCGCAGCCGTGTTTCATTTGATGGGTTCAGGAAAGGAATTCGAGGATCGCTTTCTGGGTATCCTCGATCTCGGCGTAAAAGGCTTCACTTGAAACGCGCAGCGCGCCGTCGCCAAGGATGATGATCTGCTCCATGCCGTCGCTGGTCACTACCCGCACGCGGTGGTCCTTTGCCAGTTCATGGGCTGTGATCTCGATATAGGTATCCGCCGTTTCAGCCTCTTTGGTATACACCACGCTGATGCCGGCGGTTTTCTCCACCTCGCGGGTGTTGCCGGGCACGCGGTACGCGTCAAACACAAGTATCAGCTCGCAGCCGCGAAAGCCCCGGTAGTTGCCCAGCAGACGGATCAGCGCGTCGCGGGCGTCCGCCATATTGGCCTCGCTCAGTTTGCGCAGCTCCGGCCATGAGAAGATCACGTTATAGCCGTCCACCAGCACGTATTCCGGCCCCGAAAACGAGAGCTTGCCCGGTTTGGGCGGCTTTTCTTTTTTCACCGGCGCATCGTGCCGCCGCATATCGAAGGGATCGCTGCGTTCTTTGACCGGGCCGTAGGTCTGCTCGAAGATGGCCATCAGCTCTTTATCCGCGGCAAAGATATCGCGGGCGGAGCGCCCCTTCTTTTCCCCTGCGGGGGCGGAAAACCGCTGCAGCGCAGGGGCGGTCTGCCGCTCGGACAGGGCTGCGGAGAGGTGCATATGGCTTTTTACCTCGTTCCACTTTACGTTGAAGCCCGCGCCGTGGGAGCAGAACACCGAATCGCAGGGGTTTGTGAGATCCGCATCCGGGTCGTAAGCCGCGGCCGCGATCACCTCGGCGGCGTTATGGCAGGGGGCGTAGCCGCTGAAGCAGTTGCTGAAGGCGCAGCTGAGCCTGCCCCGCCCGCGGGTATAGTGGGTAAGGATACTGCCGTAATCTGCAAGGCAGGCGGCGGGCGCCGTACCTGTGAGCACGGACAGATCCCCTTCCGTTTCCGGCCCGGTAAAGGTACCGCTCATATTCTGGATATCCGTGATGGCGCGGCCAACGTTTTCGGTGGGAAGCTCCAGCGTGAAATCGTACATCGGCTCCAGCAGCAGGCTTCTGGCCTCCCGCAGGCCCTGCCGCACGGCGCGGTAGGTGGCCTGACGGAAATCGCCGCCCTCGGTATGCTTGGGGTGGGCGCGGCCGGAGGCCAGCACGATCTCCATATCCGTGATCGGCGCGCCGGTAAGCACGCCGAGATGGGTCTTCTCGTATAAATGCGTTAATATCAGCCGCTGCCAGTTTTTATCCAGCGTATCCTCTCGGCAGGCGGAGGTAAACTTCAGCCCGCTGCCCCGGGGGCCGGGCTTCAGCAGCAGATGCACCTCCGCATAGTGGCGCAGCGGCTCGAAATGGCCCACGCCCTCTACGGTGTTTTCTATCGTTTCTTTATACACTACGCCGCCTCTGCCGAAGGTCACCTTCAGCCCGAAGCGGGATTCGATGACGCCGGCAAGCACCTCCAGCTGTACCTGCCCCATGGGCCGCAGGCGGATCTCGCCGAGGCGTTCATCCCAGGTCACGTTCAGCTGCGGGTCCTCCGCAGCAAGCAGCTTCAGATTTTGCAGCGCGGCATGGGTATCCGTGCCCTCGGGCAGGTTCACCCGGTAGCTGAGCACCGGCGCAAGCAGCGGCTCGGCGGTATCCTCCGCAGCCCCCAGCCCATCGCCCGGGCGGGCAAAGGAAATGCCTGTGACGGCCACCACGGCCCCGGCGGGGGCGGTATCGGCGGCGGTGAACTTATCGCCGGAATACACGCGGATCTGCTGCACCTTTTCGCCGGCCTCGTTTTTTGCGCCGGGCAGCACCTCTTTCACCCGCAGGCTGCCGCCGGTCACCTTCAGAAACGTAAGCCGGGCGCCCTGCGGATCTTCGGAGAGCTTGAACACCCGCCCGGCGAATGCGGCGGGATACGCGGGCATTTCGGTATAGGCGGCGAGGCATTCCAGAAACGCGCCCACGCCCTCGTTTTTCAGCGCGGCGCCGAACATACAGGGAAACAGGCTCCGCCGCCGGATCGCGGCGGATAGCTGCGAGGAACTCAACCTGCCGGTCTGTTCGTAAGCGGCAAACAGCGTTTCATCGCAAAGGGCGGCGTTTTCGTAAAAATCGGGATCGGCGGGATTCGTAAAATCCACGCAGCCCTCCCCCAGCTTGCCCTGCAGATGCCGCAGGATCTTCGCTTTTTCCGCGCCGGGCAGATCCATTTTGTTGATAAAGAGAAACACCGGCACGTGGTAGCGTTCCAATAAATGCCAGAGCGTAACTGTGTGGCTCTGAACGCCGTCGGTGCCGCTGATCACAAGCACGGCGTAATCCAGCACCTGCAAAGTGCGCTCCGTTTCGGCGGAAAAATCCACATGCCCGGGGGTATCCAGCAGCGTAAAAACGGTATCTTTATAGGGCATGACCGCCTGTTTTGAAAAAATGGTGATGCCCCGCGCCCGCTCCAGCGCGTTGGTATCCAGAAACGAGGAGCCGTGATCCACACGCCCCTGCTTTTTCAGGTTGCCGGAGGCGAACATCAGCGCTTCGCCCAGCGTGGTCTTGCCCGCGTCCACATGCGCCAACAGCCCCACCGTGATCTGTTTCATACGGCAGTTCCTCCTTTCATTAAAAGTTGGTTTATTATTATAGCACATAAGGAGCGAGATATAAATTATAATTTATCGCGCTGTTACTATTGCGACAAACTGCAATTTGGCAAAGA
>CAMOVW010000213.1 GCA_946627725.1 uncultured Clostridia bacterium | reverse complement strand
GAACTACTACAGCATATATCAAAAATACGGCGGCGCCATGCTTACCTACTGCACAGAGTGCAGAAAGGTGATCTCCGCAACATACGGATACGGCGAGGTCGCGCATAACGGTACTTCCGTAAATACAACGCCTGCAACCTGTATTAAAGAGGGGATCACCGAAACCGTTTGCCTTGAATGCGGCAAGACGCTGTCCGCACAGCTGATCCCATGCACGGCACATACAAACGGCGCCGTAACGCTGCACAACGTTTCCTGTATAACCGAAGGCACCCGTTCCACAAAATGCAGCGTTTGCGATAATACGATCCGCACGGAGTTTGTTTCTTACACAGAGCATCAATACGACGACGGAAAGATCGGCACGGCTCCAACCCTTACAACCCCCGGCGCGACGGTTTACACCTGTACGCAGTGCGGCGCAACAAGATCCGAACCCATTCCCAGCCCTATGTTCGGCGACATTGACGGAAGCGGCACGGTTACCGCCAGCGACGCGCGCCTTGCCATCCGCGCAGCCGTTGAGCTGGAAACACTCTCGCAGATCGCAACCGTAGCTGCGGATATCAATAACAATAAGCATATTGAAAGCGACGACGCACGGATGATCCTGCGCATGTCGGTGGGGCTGGATTCCGCATCGGATCTGATGAAGAAGTATTATTAATTTTAATGAATCGGAATATTGACAATTCATTCTTCCTGCGTTAGAATAATTGCATTTGAGGCAAAGGCGTCTCGAAGACTTCGTTCTTCGGACGCCTTTTCTGAAATCACATCACCATTCGCATTTATTTCAAGGAGCGCTGCACTATGGAAAAAATACTTGTTCTAGACTTCGGCGGCCAGTACAACCAGCTGATCGCACGCCGTGTACGCGAGCAGCATGTTTATGCTGAAATTCGCCCGTACCACAAAATCACAACGGCCGATATCTTAAAAGAAGGCTACAAAGGCGTTATTTTCCCCGGCGGGCCGAACAGCGTTTACGACGAAACTTCACCCCGCTTCGATCCGGAAATTCTGCAGGCAGGGATACCGATTCTCGGTATCTGTTACGGCTGCCAGCTGATGGCATGGATGGCCGGCGGAGAGATCTGCGAAGCGAACGAGATCAGCGAATACGGCAAAACCGAATTTACCCATACCCAAAGCGTTCTGTTCCGCGGAGTGCCGGAGAAAAGCGTATGCTGGATGAGCCATACGGATTACGTCAAACGCGTACCTGAAGGTTTCAATGTTACGGCAGTTACAGGGCACTGCCCCGCCGCGGCAATGGAAAACGCCGCGCGCAAGCTGTATGCGGTTCAGTTCCATCCCGAGGTGACCCACACCAGATTCGGCAGAGAGATTCTGAGAAACTTCATTTTTGATATCTGCGGCTGTACGGGCGATTGGAGAATGGATGATTTCGCCGCAAGCACGATCGCTTTTTATAAAGAAAAAATCGGTGATAAAAAAGTGGTATGCGCCCTTTCCGGCGGCGTGGATTCCTCGGTTGCCGCAGTGCTTCTGCACATGGCCGTAGGCAAAAATCTGACCTGTATTTTTGTGGACCACGGTTTGCTGCGCAAAGACGAGGGTGATTTTGTAGAAGAAACCTTTACAAAAACATTTAACATGAACCTGATCCGCGTGAACGCGCAGAAACGTTTTCTTGATAAACTGCGCGGCGTTACGGAGCCGGAAGAAAAACGCCGGATCATCGGCGAAGAGTTTATCCGCGTATTTGAAGAAGAAGGAAAAAAACTCGGCAAAGTCCCTTATCTTGCGCAGGGTACCATCTATCCCGATATCATCGAAAGCGGCAGCGATAAGGCCGCAACCATAAAAAGCCACCATAACGTGGGCGGTCTGCCGGATGCGATCGACTTTGATGAGATCATAGAACCGCTGCGCAATCTCTTTAAGGATGAAGTGCGCGCGGTAGGCGAAGCGTTGGGGATCCCCCACGCGCTTGTATGGCGGCAGCCTTTCCCCGGGCCCGGTCTTGCGGTAAGGCTGATCGGTGAGATCACAGAAGAACGGGTCCATACCCTGCAGAACGCGGATGCGATCTTCCGCGAGGAGCTGGAGAAGGCAGGCTGCAGCAAAAACGCAAGCCAGTATTTCGCCGTGCTTACGGATACAAAAAGCGTAGGGGTGATCGGCGACGCAAGAACCTACGGCCATACCGTTGCCCTGAGGTGCGTTACCACCGACGACTTTATGACCGCCGAATGGACCCGACTGCCCTACGACGTTCTTGAAAAAGCAAGCAGCCGCATCACAAACGAAGTGCACGGCGTAAACCGCGTGGTATACGATATCACAAGCAAACCGCCGGCGACAGTGGAGTGGGAATAATGCCGATATCCCCGAATCTCCTTATATATCAAGGGATTCGGGGATTTCTATTTGTGTTTCGACCACCGTATGGACAACTTTTTTTTCTGAATACCAACTGCACTATGACGTCAAAATCAAAGAAATTTGGCTCTGTAAATTATTGCGCTGACGTCAAAACGCACATTCTCAATCAAATATGTTTTTTCTTCTCGGTCTTTCCCGCTGCAGCAAATATCGCGTAATATCGATTTCCTTCGGCAGCGGATGAATGGATTCTGCGATCAAAATGCTTGCGCTGCATTCTCTGCAATGAATGGAAACGGACATTGGATCGTTCAGCTCGGAATTCTCAATCAGAACATATTGATGATTGAAATCAGAAGCAGATACCGTTATTCTTTCAGGTGAGTACTCAATCTCATTCAGCGGATGCCTTTCAAGTAGCTTTGACATCTGATACAAGAAGCCCTCGTCGTTGAAGTCCGATCTTTTGAGATCATCGTCCTCAATCCGGTGCCCCATATAATACCGGCTCCATTCCGTCGGGAAGCCAAGCGTATAAAGGTGCGTGGCAAAATTTCTGCGAAGTAAATACGTTGTCGGATCTTTGTCAGTTACTTCGTATTCCGGGTTCTTTATGATGTAGGATAATCCGCAAACGGTTTGTTCTCTCATCTTAAGGTCGTCCCGCAAAAATGCTCTCCCTGCACTGGTCAAATCAGACGCGTTGCAAGGGACTGTGTAATCCGTGTCTCTGCATGCAATAGGAAGGTCATCAATCGAAGTAAAAACAACGCCTTTTTTATCCGTGAATGGAAATTGGATTTTTGAAAGCAGATACTCTTTCCTTGCTATAATAAAATCAGAGAAGCGTCTGATCAAAGGAAGCCGTCTTGGAGCATTACGGGTTTTTCCGCCTGCTTTTCTCTCATTGCTGTCACGTTTGCTTGTTCTGGTCAATCGCAACAAATAATGACCAGGATGATCCAATATTTCAGAGAAGTCACCGAAATTAAACCCGGCGGCTTCGTTGTTGCGGACACCGCAACACAGCATAATCGCCAGTCCGATCTTCGCGCCGTCATCGGTGGTGGGATCAAGAAGCATTTTTGCCGCCTTAAGTTCAAGGGATAGATCCAATGATTTGGGAATTCTGAGAAGAACGGACTCAATCCCGTCCGGAGAAGTATTCTCCCCGAGCTTGTAGCCTGCGCCCCAAAACGGGTTCCCCCTTGTTTTTGACAAAGAAGTATCCTTGTAATACGCATCACAAGGGTCTGTAAGAAGATGTCGATATCTGGACTCAATTGTGACTTCATTATAATTGTGTTGTTTTTTCAAAATGCTCAACAGTTCGTCTATATAGATTTCATCATACTCGTCGATTGCTTTGCCCGGACTGATAATCGGAAAAATCCTCTCATTGTAATCCCGAATATAAATGTCGGCTGTTTCGGACGCAACATTCTCGTTGATTATGTTAAAATACCGGTTAACCGCACCTATAAAATTTAATTTGCCTTGTGGGGTTAATTGGTGAAATTTGGGATTGAAGGCTTCCGTCCTCATTTCTTTTTCTCCTCCGCGTTCTGAACGGTAATGCTTGTTCCGTATTTTACGTCCACGATCAGTTGTGCATCAGCTCCATCTGGGAGATAAATATCAATACCTATTTGTGTACGATACCTCGCGTTGGGCATAGCGGATAAGAAAAAGGAACCGTTAATCTGCTGATTTTCGATAAACACCGCGGATGAATCATTAGTAACAAGCAATTTGCTATAGATTCTTTCAATCTTGGTATAGAGGATATATTGGGAATAATCATTTGAATAGTCGCAATAATTCCGAGAAAAGGTTGATGATGGCTGATTGCCCAACAGGTATTCGATCTCACCGTTATCCATATTGCCGTAATATCTCGCGAAATAATCAAAATTTGAACGAAACAGATCGCCGCGGGAATAACTAAGATCCGTTTCAATGGTCCCCTTTGCATTATCGGGAATCTGAATTATCTCCGGCGGGAGTCGGAGCTTTTTCATCATCTCCCGAATCAGCTTACGGAGCTTTTTCGGTGAAATTGGTGTATTCGATTTTCCTTTATCTTCAGACAAAAAAACATACGCGTCTTTTTTATACTCTATCGGCATTCCCGCATATTGGGTTTGGCTGCAGCTGAAATGATCATATAATAAGTTCGAAAGGATTTGAGGACAAGGCAGCATACGATACCAATCTTGCCGGGCAAAATTTTTAATCTCGCTGCCGTCGTTGCAGAATTGACGTTGAACGGTAATCTGCAAAAAACAAAAATCTTCATTTGACGGGATCTCAACACAATTCAAATCTTTCCATTTTAACGCACAAACAGTATTCGCATCCAACCCCAGAAGTAAACATATCATGGCGGCAAGATGTATTTGACTTTGTTTTTTACATTTCTTCAGAAGCAGATTATATGCACAACGAAACTGCTCTTCTGTTAGGTTCTTTCTGGCAAGATTCCCTCGGATATTGTAGAGCTCTTCATGCTCTATTTTGATTTGTTGAAGTATTTTTCTTGCAGGATTCGTTGCGCAGAATCCCTGCCGAACAGCCAAAGAAAACAAATCGGAGAATAGATTCATTCTGAGAGAATTACAATAATCATTCTCGATGATCGCCGCCTCGATGTCATCCGCCGTCAATCTGTCTAAATACATGTCTCCCCAAACGGAGGCAGCCAAAGCTTTCAGCCCATCCTGAGCATTTCCGGGAAGCGCATTCCTCCACTTATCATTTATATATATAAATGTACGCAAGGAAATCGAAGTGTTATTATAATTATTTAGCACTGCGGTCACGATGGCATTTTGTACGTTCTTATCGGACAGATATTCGTTTTCTATCCACTGCTTAACGTCTATCGGTGCTGCTCTTTTTGCCGATTTTTCACTGCCGATTAATATCGATCCCTTTGTTTTATTTTCACTTGGCTCTCTGGCATAAGCTGATAAACGGTAGGGCTTTTCTTTGGTCCCTTCTCCTGAAAGGGTATACAATACCGTGATTTCGGGAGAGTAACAGTATTCCGTCGGCGCTTTTTTTGTTTGTGTTGATTTCGCTTGACTACTGGTCAGTTGTTTCCTGAATTCGCTTCTGAAACTGATTTCGGGATCCCAGACGTTGCCGGTCAGCAGACTTGCTTGAAACATATACGGAGACAGAACCTGAATGTTACCGTTATCAGTAAGCTTAAAATGAATGACGGGAACGTTTTCTGCCTTATCTGTATATCCATAGTAGCAATGGAGCAAAGTTTTTCTTTCTGGAGAAGTAGCGTTATGTATGCCTGAAGGAAAAAGCCAGATTCGTTCAATTCCGGTTTCACACAACAGTGCTCTTACAGGGGAAGAAATGTTATTGATGACGGGATCGGCGTCATAATAGAACACTGAATGTTTGTCCATGATGCCGTTCAGAATTACGGACAGACACTGTGTTTTTTCATTCTGTTGGCAGAAATGTGTCCCGTAAAACAGAACGTCGGTAGGAATATTATCAGATACCTTCAAAGCATCCTCAAAATTATCCAAACATAAAAATCGAAACGATTCCGTTTTCTGGAAAATCATAGAATAAAACTCAGCAAGCTGACGATCCTTAAGAACAAAAACTATTTGCCGGAACCGAAATGGATTGTCGCCTCTTATCGTTTTGATGAGGAACGGAGTCGGTTCAATGATCATTAAAGGGGAACGGATTGCTGAGTCGTTATCTATCGAAGAAGCAAAAAGCTGAAGGACAGCGTTGTTCTCCAGGGCGACGTCGTTACACTTAAAATCCGTAA
>CAMOVW010000212.1 GCA_946627725.1 uncultured Clostridia bacterium | reverse complement strand
GCGCAGCCCTTCCTCCACTCTTCACTCTTCACTCTTACCTCTTACCTCAATTGCATTCCGCCAGCAGCTGCGCTACGGTTTTTTCGGGCGTATCGATACCCGCCTCAACAAAGCGCAGCATAAAGGCGTGGAATTTTTCAAGATTTTCGGGCTTCAGATAGCCGCTGCCGTAGATGTAATCCGCCCACAGATCGCCGGAACCGTCCCGCGGCATCACGTTCATATACAGCGGATAGGGCGTTACCCCCACGTTCACGTGCTCGGCGGTGAACTTCAGATTAACGTTTTCAATGTTGAAATAGGGCTGGTAGGTGAACACCATGCTCCAGTAAAGGGTTTTATCCGGCGTGTTGAAGCGCTCGTACATATCCTTGAGATAATCTCCCATATAAACGCTGATATGCTTATAGGCGTTCTTTTGGGAAATATCCAGCTTTTTCAGGGCGTCGGCAAAGGGCAGGTCGGCGGAGATCTGCGTGCGCCAGGTGATCATATGGGCCAGCGTCATGCCGCAGTGCTTCTGCCACAGGGTGGCGCGGCGGGCCCCGGTGGTGCCCACGGTAACGTCTTCGCTTCCGCTGTTGTTGGCAAGCCAGGTGCGCACCGCAAGAAAATAATAGAGCTGGGGCGACAGGTTTGCTTCCAGCGCGGCGGCGTTCACCTTGCGCACCAGTGCGGCGGGGATGCGCCTGGGCATGCTGATCGCCCGCATCTGCAGCAGCGAAAGGGCCTTGCCGTAATTTTTGCCCTTTACGTATTCCTTGCTTGTGCCCGGGTTCATATCCGCAAAGTGGGGCTCCGTGGCGAACTGCTCCTTCCACCAGTCGATATCGCGCTGCTCTTTGGCGGAGCCGCGGTATTCCCACGATTTTTCGATCTGGGTTTCGGGGCCGATGCCGGGCGCGGGCAGCTCCGTTCCGTTGATCAGCGCGGCGTACACCTTATCGAAATAGGTGATCACATACATCACGCCGTAGGTATCCATAATCAGATGGTAGCCGTTGAAAAAGATGGTGTGCTTTCCTCCGGCGCGGCGGATCAGCTTGAAGTTGTAAAGCTGCGACTCGTTGCAGTTGTTTTCAAACGCCGTGCCCGCCTGCTTCAGGATGTAATCGTCCACCTTGTCGTCGCTTTTTTTGCTCAGGTCCACGATCTCTATGCCCTCGGGCTCGCCGGTGTAGTAATACTGCTCAAAGGTGCCGTCCTTATGCTCGGTAATGCGCAGGGTGCAGAAGGGCAGGCGCGTTACGGTAAGGCGCATGGCCTCCAGAACTTTTTCTTCGACGATCTCGCTTTCAAGGTCGATGCGGCAGGGCAGGTTCAGCACGGCCCGGGGCGCGTTGCCCACGTGCTGCAGCAGACCTATCTGATCTGCGTCCAGACGGAAATATTCGGATCTGTTCATGGTACCCTCCTTACAGGCGCTCTTCAATATAATCCACCAGCTGCTGCATGGTGTAGATATTGTTCAGGTCTTCGGTTTCAATGGTGATATCGTATTCATCCTCCAGCTGGCCGATCATGGTCATGATATCCAGCGAGTTCATGTGCATATCCGCCAGAAAGCGGGTGTCGGGGGTGATGCTCTCCTTGGGCAGCTCCACATACTCCAGGATCACGTCTCTGATTTTGTCAAACATTTACAGGTTCCTCCTTCGGTTTTCTTACAGCGGCGATCTTGAACCGCTGGATCTTGTGCGTTGTATTCTTCGCGAATTCCGTTTCGGTGATCTCGAAATCCGCGATCCGTTTGAACCCGGGCATATCCCGGTTGAACGCCTGCATATCCGGCTCCATAAACGCTTTGATCTGCGCAGGGTCGGTCAGGTTCCGGTCCCGCATTTCGGCGGGATCCGGGTAGATCAGCGCGTAAATGCCGGTGCCGGCCTCGTCCGACATCACCACGCATTCCTTGATATAGGGCATGCGCTCCCTGAGGGCCTGCTCCAGCTCTTCGGGGCACACGTTTTTGCCGTTGGGCAGAATGATCAGGTTTTTCAGGCGGCCGCTGATGTACAGATAATTGAATTTGTCGATATGGCCGATATCGCCGGTGCGGAACCAGCCGTCTTCGGTAAACACGGCCTTGGTATCCTCCGGCGCTTTATAGTAGCCCAGCATCACGTTATCGCCGTACAGCTGTATTTCGCCGTTGCCGTTCTCATCCGGGTCCGCAATGCGGGCGGTCATGGTGGGCAGCAGATGGCCCACGCTGTGGCGTCGCACCTTGGCAAGGGGATTTACCGCGGCCACCGGGCTGCACTCGGTTATGCCGTAGCCGTTATACACGGTAATGCCCACGGTGCGCAAAAAATCCGCCGTATCCTGCGATAACGCCGCGCCGCCGCATATGATCATGCGCAGGTTGCCGCCCAGCGCCGTAATCACCTGCCCGAACAGCCTGCGGCGCAGGTCGATCCCCATTTTGAGCAGGCCGTTGGAAAGCTTTGCCGTGGCGTTGAATTTTGCGCCCTTGCCGCTGTCGGCGATCTGCTTCTTGATCTTTTTCACCAGCAGATCCAGCATCATGGGCACCATGCAGCTCATTTCCGGCCCAAACTTTTCTATGTTCTGCAGCATACGCTTCAGGTCGTTGTTCAAAAACACGGTGGTGCCGCAATACATGCAGCTCATCAGGTGGGCGTGCAGCTCATAAGAGTGGTTGATGGGCAGCACCGAAATGCTGGTGCGCGGGTAATGCAGCAGCCGGGCGCAGCCCCGCAGCGTGCCCATGATATTGCGGTTTGAGAGCATTACGCCCTTGTTCGCCCCGGTGGTGCCGGAGGTATAGATGATCACCGCGAGGGCGTCCGGGTCGGTTTTTTCCGGCAGGGCGGCGGCGCCTTTTTCGGCGAGAAGCGCTTTTCCCTCTTCCAGCAGCGCATCCAACGCCACCGCTTCCACGCCCTCCGGCAGGTCCGGCGCTTCGGCGGTACGCATCAGCACCACGGTTTTTACGCCGGGGCATTCCGGCAGGATCTTCTGCAGCTTTTTCAGACTGCGGGCGGAGCAGAATACGGTCTGCACGTCCGCGTGGCAGATCTGCTTTGCAGCGGTTTCCACCGGGTTTTCCTTATCCAGCGGCACCGCAACGCCGCAGCCGGTGACCAGCGCAAGATACGCCGTAACCCACTGGTAAGAGGATTCGCCGAAGATCGCCGAATGCCGATCCGCCATGCCCCGGGCGACCAGCGCGGCCCGCAGGGCGTTCACATTCTGCTTCAATTGGGCAAAGGTGACGGTGGATTCGGTATCCTTTCCCTCCGGCTGACAGTAAGCGGTGCGGTTGGGGTACCATTTTGCCGCGTGCGACAAAATCTGATACAGCACGGTGAACCGCTCCACCGCCTCCGCCGGAATGTACAGTTTTTCAAAATTCATGGTTTTCTCCGTTTTTTACGCTGAAAGCGTGGAATAATATACAGGATTTCTGATTTTCGTTCATTGACAGATATACTTAATTTTATTATACTGTTATTAGTATTTCTTTCAATCATCGGTTTGGCGTAAAACAGTGCTTAAGCGACGGTTTTTCAAAAAACCGTGTTTAAGCAACGAATCGCCCGAAACGGTTGTTTTGTTATACAGTATTATTCCATTTTGTGCAGAAAGCCGGGAATCTCCGATCTATGAATAAAAACGACTTGCGTTACCTGAAAACCGAAAAGGGTATTCACGACGCCTATCTCGCGCTGCTGGCGGAAAAACAGGCCGGCGGCGTTACCGTGGCGGCGCTGTGCCGCAGCGCAATGATCAATAAAACCACCTTTTATAAGCACTACGAAACGCTGGACGCGCTCCATACCAGCGTTTGCAAAGCCTTTGTGGATGAAACGGTAACCACCTGCCCGGGCATCGCGAAAGCCTATTGCGACCCGGCCGAGGGCGTACACGAGCTGGTAAAAACCCTGCAGGAAAAGAGCGATACCCTTCTTTTGCTGTTTGCGGGCGATCTGCCGTACCTGATCAACCTGATCGAGGATTGTTTGCTGCGTATTTACCTGAAGGACGTGACCTCCCCCGAAAAAGAGGCCGCGATCTGTTTTGCCATCGGCGGCGCGGCAAGGGTGCTGCTCTCTTCCGGACCGAACCCCTCCAATGGCGAGGAACGGGTGGAAATGATCATCGATCTGATCAAAAAGGTGCTTTAAAGCTCTCTGTAACGGGGCCGCCGGGATTCATTCTATTCCCCGCGTGTTTGGGGCTTGTTTCCGTATTGTTTGCGTTTTGTTAAATCTCCGAAATAAAAAGAAAAACGGCCTCAGATCGAGACCGTTTTTTTTGCCGTTATTGTATTCAGTTTTCAATGCTGTCGGAAATGGAGCTGGCGAGTTCGGCGATCATTTCCTCATTTTCGTTGTGTTCGTGCGCCATCAGCGCGCGGCGTTCGTTCAGCGCGATATACATCTTTTCACGCTTCTCACCCACAAGGTCGTAGAAGAAATAGGGGATGATATGCACGATGGTGGGTATGATCTTGATGCCGCGGTACAGGAAGAACACCTTGCGGTAAATGGTTCTGCTGCCCTGGATCCACGGCAGCTGCGGCAGGGTGGTATCGTAACCGCTCCACTTCATAAGTACGATAGAGAGCACGGTATTCAGCGGCGCGGTCACCTTGCTCAGCAGGCCGGTAAGCAGGCCGATGGTGCCGTCGGGGCGCTCGCCGGTCACGTATTCCGTATAATCGTTGATCTCTCTGGCAACCTCCGCCTCAAACACGTTGGCAGGGCCGTTGTTCGCCGCGTTGAGCCCCAGGCAGAGGGCGCAGATCAGGCATACAACAAGGCGGTTCTGCACAAAGGGCACGCCCACAGCCACCATCAGCACGGAACACAAAAGATCCCATACGCGCAATGTGATCAGCGCGTTGCGGTTGTTTTTGAAGAATTTCTGGAATTTGGGGATGAACGTTACGCTCAGGGGATTGACGATATTCTGGGGCAGCTCCACAAGGAAAGCGAAAATGGTGCCGCCGTAGATCTCCTGCTGGGTGACGATATCCCAGGAATAGCCGCCGTCCGCCCACCAGGAAACGGCGAAGTTGGCAATGAAATTGCGCAGCATGTATTTGTTTTTCAGAATATAGAAAATGGTTTTGGTCAGCGGCGCGGGCTTGGGCTGCAGCAGAATGCGCTCTTTGCACTGCAGCGCAAGGCTCATATTGCCGATAATGCCGAATACGGCGGCAATGGTAGCCATGGTTGCGAACAGGTACGGCGCGGGGAAATTGATATAGCCCTTGTTGTTGAGCTCCATCAGCGGCATAAACAGCGCGTATACCGCGCCGGTACCGAGCCCGCCGATGTATTCCTGCAGCAGGCCCACGGTGATACGGTCCTTGGGGTTGGCGGTTTGCAGCGAGAGCATGGAGCCGCGGGGGATGGAGTAGATCGTGGAGAAGGTCTCACGCAGAAACAGCATGATAAACACAAACACGATCTTGCGCGGGTCGCTGCCCGAATTGGTGCCGAGAAAGATCGCCCCGAAGTAAAGCACGGCGCAGGAGATAAAGTACGGCGCGGTGGAAAACAGGATATACGGCCGCGCCTTGCCCCAGCGGGTACGGGTATGGTCGTATGCCGCGCCCATCAAAGGGTTATTCAGCACGTCGTAAATACCGATCAGCAGCTCGATCAGCAGCACGTATTTCAGGTCGATCTTCAACACGTTGATGAAATACAGCTTCTGATAGGTATCCACGCCCGTAAGGATCTTGGACGCCAGATCCGCAATGGCGGGGATCATCATTTCTTTGGTGGTCAGCACGCCGGTATGGAACATTTTAACGGCAATGTTGTTATACTTGCCCAGCTTTTGGTCGGATATTGTTGCAGCGGATTCGTTCTCTGCCGAAAAGACGCCTTCTACAAAGCTTTTTACGTCTTTTTTCTGTTCAGCCAAAATCTTCCCCTTCCTTCCGAAATCAATACAGAATAAGTTTAACATAATAATTTGAACAAATCAATATATTTTTATGTGAAATTCACAATTACAGAAATAGTAAATTATAATTTATCGCGCGGTTCCGCGCTACCAAAGTAACATAGGGTTTGCAAAAAGCCGCCCGGACATGGGGACGGCTTCTATGTCTTTGAAGTTTGCAAAGATCGGCAAACCGGAAGAAGAAAAAGACATAGAACCGTCCCCGTGTCTGGAATCCGTGCGCAAATCTCATTGCGG
>CAMOVW010000211.1 GCA_946627725.1 uncultured Clostridia bacterium | reverse complement strand
GAAAGCAAGGTTGTGCTGTACGCCGCCGGGGATGATGTTCTTTGCTTCGGCGATCATCTCTTTGGATTTGGCGCACTTTTTCTCAAAGTAATCTTCTTCGTATGCTTTGAGCGCCTCGGGGGTAACGGTATAAATGGGTTTTTTGATCAGTTCGTTCAGCTGCCGGTTTACGGCAGCGGCGTCAGGATATTCGGAAATAGCAAAACGGGTGTCCATGAATGTTGCTCCTCCTGTTATGGAAAATTAATACATAAAAGATTTTATCATATTATAAGCTTGAAAACAAGTACAAGTTGTTATCTTTTTGTTCGGAAAGTTGTTAACAAATTGTGCCGGCCCCGCGATCACTCCGTCGGCAGTGTAACCACCGTTGGGGTTATGCCCAGGTGGGGCAGAAAGATCTCCTGCAGATCCCGCAGCCGCAGCTTTAAGGTGGAGGTGTTGCGGCAGGGGTGAAAACCGAGATATTCCTCCGTAAGGATCTCTTCGTCAAAAATCAGCTTTACGCGTTTTTCCGTATCGTTGGCAAGCCCCAGTATGCTTACGGAACCCGGCCGCAGCCCCAGCAGCCGTTCCATCGCGTCCGCGTCCGCAAAAGAGAGCCGCGCCGAGCCGATCTGCTTTGAGAGATATTTGGTTTTGAACACTTTGCTGCCGGGCATCACCAAAAGGTAAAACGCCGTTTTCTGCTGATTGCACAAAAACAGATTTTTAACGATCGGCGCGCCCAGTTTCTTTTCGATCTCTTCGCAGATCTCAATGGTATCTCCGGGGTCGTGGGTAAGGCCTGCGTAGGGTATGCCGAGGCTGTCCAGCAGGGCAAGGCATTTTTCCTCTGCCGGTTCGCAGCCGCCGCGCTGCGCAAGGCTGTTAAAAAAAGCGTCACTTATGTTCATCCTGCAGGTCCTCCGCGATCTGTATCAGCTTTTTGAACCGGTGATTCACGCCGGAAAGGGTCAGCGGGTCTTTCAAAAGCTTTCGTATTTCCCCGGCGGAAAGGTCCGGGTTTTCCAACCGCAGCTCCGCCAGCTCCCGCAGCTCCGGGGTCAGCTGCCCCAATCCGCCGTATTTTTCTATGGTTTCAATGGCGTGATACTGTTTTCCCGCGGCGGCAATGGAGCGGGCGATATTGGCGTTTTCAAAATTGACCCTGCGGTTTACGGTGTTTCGCACGTCCTTGAACATCTTAGAGCCCATCAGCATCATAGAGGTTTCGGTTGCGCCCATGCGCAGCAGCAGATCCTCGATATCGCCGCTCTTTTTCAGATAAACGATGTTCGCGCCGCCCCTGCGGGTCTGCTTCATCTCAATGCCGAAAGCGCCGATCAGCTCCTTCAGCTCGGCGGCAAGACGGTTTGAGGGGCACGAAAATTCCAGATGGTATTCCTTATCCGGGTCCGTTACCGTGCCGCTGGCGAGAAACGCGCCCCGCACAAAGGCTGCGCGGCAGCAATCCTTGTCGATCGGGCCGATGGCAAGCTGCCTTCTGCCGTTCATGCCCGCGGGCAGTACTTCTCCCAATATGGCGTCGGTATCCGCGCGGTCGTTGATAACCACCTTAAAGTTTCCGCTTTCGCTTACGTGGATCTCGGGCGTATGGCCGCAGAACAGCCGCGCCGCTTTCGCGTAGGCGGCGGCGATCTCACCGTTTTCGGTGAGAATGGAAATGGCGGCCGGCGCGCATTCTCTGCCGAACAGCAGCATCCCGCGCGACAGGCTCATTTCGCAGCATGCGTCGTTTTCCGCCTGCAGCAGTTCGGTTTTTACCTGGCTTGCGTAGCTCATGGTTTATTCTTCTCCCAGAATCTCAACTTCCGTTTCAAGGTATACGCCGAAGGTTTCCCGTACTTTTGCGCGTACCCCTTCGATCACGCCCATCACGTCGCCGAAGCTCGCGTTTCCGGTGTTGATCACAAACCCGGCGTGCTTTACGCTCACCTCGGCGCCGCCCACGCGGTAGCCCTTCAGGCCCGATTGATCGATCATTGCCGCGGCGTAGCCGTCCTTCGGACGTTTGAAGGTGCTGCCGGCGCTGGGGTACTCCAGCGGCTGCGAGGCCTTGCGCTTTGCCATCAGCTCGTTCATGCGCGCCCTGCTCTGCTCGGTATCGCCCTTTTCCAACGCAAACGTCGCGCCGGTAATGATCTCTTTGTTGTGCATAAAAGGGGTGGAGCGGTAGGCGATGGAAAGGGAAGAAGCGTCGTAGGTTTTGATCTCAAAGGTCTCCGGGGCAACGCAGCGCACGGTTTTCAGCACGTTCTTGATCTCGCCGCCGTAAGCGCCGGCGTTCATATATACCGCGCCGCCCACGCTGCCCGGTATGCCGTAGGCGAATTCCAGCCCGGTAAAGCCGTTTTCCAGCGCAAAGGTGCAAAGCCGTTTCAGCGAAACGCCCGCGCCGCTGAAAACGCAGCCGTCTTCCTGTACGGTCAGGGCCGTAAGCCCGCCCATCAGACGGATCACTACGCCCTGCAGCCCTTTGTCGGAGATCAGTACGTTAGAGCCGTTGCCCAGAATATGCAGCGGCGCGCCCTGGTCCCGGGCGAAGCGCATCGCAGAAATCAGCGCGGTTTCATCCTGCGGGGTGTAAAAGATCTCCGCAGGGCCGCCGATCTTGAAGCTGCAGTGCCCGGCAAGGGGTTCGTTATAAAGCGCCTCCCCGTTAAAGGGGGCGATGTAGTCGGCAAATAGCGTTTGCAGGTTCGTCATATCGCTTATTCATCCAGAAGGGCCGCGCCGATGATGCCGGCGTCGTTGCCGAGTGTGGCGGAAACGATCTTCGTCTGCTTTTTTGCGTGGATGGAATAGATCTCGCTGTTTACGATCCTGCGGACCGGCTCCAACAGGTTCTCTTTTTCGTTGCCGATGCCGCCGCCCACGCACAGAATATCGGGCTGGAAGATGTTGATCACGTTGCCGAGGCCGCAGGCAAGGTAGGCTTCGTAGGCGTTTACCACTTTTTTCGCAGCGGCGTCGCCCTGCTTTGCCGCAAGAAACGCGGTGCGTCCGCTCACGCGGTTCAGGGAACCTTCTGCGATCTCCCACATCAGGGAATCCGGATTCTTCCGCATGGCGTTCTTCGTCTGGTTGATCAGCGCGGTGGCGCTGGAATAGCGCTCCCAGCAGCCTCTTCTGCCGCAGTTGCAGGGCTCGCCGCCGTAAACAAGCACGGTGTGGCCCATTTCACCGGCGGCGTAGTTCACGCCGGTAACCAGCTTGCCGTTTGCAATGATGCCGCTGCCCACGCCCGTGCCCAGGGTGATCATCACAAAGTCCTTTACGCCCTTGCCGCAGCCGGCAACTGCCTCGCCCAGCGCGGCGCAGTTGGCGTCGTTGTCAAAATACACGTTCTCCACGCCGGTGCGCTCCCGCAGCATGCGGTAGGCCGGTACGTTGTCAAACCCCAGGTTGTTTGCGAATTCGATCAGCTCCAGCTCTTTGTTCACGCTGCCCGGCGTACCTACGCCGATGCTTTTCACCTGATCGTTTGCAATGCCAAGGCTCTGCATGGCCTCTTTCACCGCGGCTGCGATATCGTCAAAAATCCCTTCCGCCGCTCTGGGGGCGTTGGTCTTGCGCTGCGCGCGCGCCACGATCCTGTTCTCTGCGTCTATGATCCCCACGGCGATATTTGTGCCGCCGAGATCCACACCGATTCTGTACATACTCTCATCCTCCGATTTATTTTGTTATTTGCTCAAACACGGTTACGGTTCTTTCCTTTGAATTCCGTATTCCGCATTCCGAATTCCGCATTATTTCAGTGCCATTCTTCCAGTATATTGGGCTTTGCGTCGTCTTCATCCTCAAAGCCCATGCCAAGGTTCTGCAGCAGCTCCTTCGCGGCGGAATAGCCCATGCGCTTCTGCCGGTTGTTCATGGCTGCCGTTTCAATGATAATGGCAAGGTTGCGCCCGGGTTTCACGGGCACGGTGGTCACGGGCACGTTGATGCCCAGCACCGTCATATATTCGTCTTCCAGCCCGAGGCGGTCGTAAACCTTGTTTTCGTTCCAGGCCTCCAGCTTTACGATCATGTTGATGCGTTCCGTCATCTTTACCGCGCCGATGCCGAAAATGTTGCGGGCGTTGATGATGCCCACGCCTCTCAGCTCAATAAAATGGCGTATGTTGTCCGGCGCGCTGCCCACAAGGCTCTTTGAAGATACCCGCCGTATCTCCACCGCGTCGTCCGCGATCAGCCGGTGGCCCCGGTTAATGAGCTCCACAGCCGTTTCGCTCTTGCCTACGCCGGAATCGCCGATGATCAGAATGCCCTCGCCGTATACCTCCACAAACACGCCGTGGCGGGTGATGCGCTCCGCCAGCTCCACGCCCAGGTAAGAGATCAGCGTGCTCATGATGCTTGATGTGGATTCGTTCGACCGCAGCACAGGCACTTCGTAGATCTTCGCCTGTTCCAGGAGCTCCTTCATGGGTTCCAGCCCGCGGGTGATGATCACCGCGCAGGGGTTTTCTTTCAGCAGCCGCGCAAAGCTTTCCGTTTTGCCCTCGTCCGAAAGAGAATTCAGGTATCCGTATTCTCCCAGCCCCAAAAACTGCACCCGCTTCGGGTCAAAGAACTGGTCGTGCCCCGCCAGCATCAGGCCGGGCCGGTTCACGTCGCGGGAGGTCACGTAGATCGCCCCCGGGTCTCTGGGTACGTATAATATTTCAAGACCGTTATCCCTGATCATTTTCGCAAGGGTCACGCTGTAGGTTTTCGGCATGCGCCACACCCCTTCATACTTATTCATGTTACAGTATACAACACTTGCCCGCCGATATCAAATACTTTTTTTCTTGCTATGCAAAAAAATGTGTGATACAATACAGATAATCAATCCCAAGGAGCCAATTATAATGCATTCCAACGTGATCGTGATCGGCGCGGGGCCTGCGGGCATGGCTGCGGCGGCGGAGGCCGCAAAACGCGGTCTTTCCGTTACCGTGCTTGAGAAAAACGCCTATCCCGGCAGAAAACTGAATATCACCGGCAAGGGCCGCTGCAACGTGACAAACGCCGTCACCCAGATCAGCGACCTGATGGATAACATCCCCCGGGGCGGCCGGTTTTTATACGGCGCGTTCTCCCGCTGTATGCCTGCGGATATCATGGACCTGTTCGAGGGGCTCGGCGTGCCGCTGAAGATCGAGCGGGGCAACCGGGTGTTTCCGGCGTCGGATCGCGCAAAGGATATCACAGACGCGCTTGTGGGGTTTGTAAAGTCCTCCGGCGCGAAGATTCTTACCGATACCCGCGTAAAAGCCCTGCTGTTTGAAAACGGGGCCGTATGCGGCGTAAAGACCGCGGATGGAAAAACGTTTTCCGCGGACGCCGTGATCGTGGCCACCGGCGGCCTCTCTTACCCCGCCACCGGCTCCACCGGCGACGGCTATACCTTTGCGAAAACCGCAGGGCATACGGTATCCGAACTGCGCCCCTCCCTCGTCGGTCTTGAAACGGATGCGCCCCTGTGGCGCAAGGCGCAGGGCCTCACGTTGAAAAACGCAGCCGTCACCGTTACCCGCGCCGATACCCGCAGGGAAGTGTATACCGATTTCGGCGAACTGCTGTTTACCCATTTCGGCGTTTCCGGGCCGGTGATCCTCAGCGCCTCCGCCCACGTGCGCGATATCGGCGAAGCGCCGTATATTCTCAGCATCGATCTGAAGCCCGCCCTGGACGATAAAAAGCTGGACGCCCGCATCCTGCGCGAGATTGCCGAGGCCCCCGCAAAGCAGCCCGCCGGGTTGCTGCGCAAGCTGCTGCCCGCGTCCCTTGTGCCGGTGCTCTTCACCCTGTGGGGCGTGCCCGCCGATCTTCAGGCGAATAAAATCACCCGTGAGCAGCGGCAGGAGCTGGTGTATCTGCTCAAGCATCTGGAGGCCCCCCTCACCGGCGCCCGCCCCATCGATGAAGCCATCGTCACCTCCGGCGGCGTGAACCTGAAAGAGATCGACCCAAAAACCATGCAGAGCAAGCTCTGCCCCGGCCTCTACTTCGCCGGAGAGGTTCTTGACGCGGACGCCTACACCGGCGGCTTCAACCTGACCATCGCCTTCGCAACCGGCATGGCCGCGGGCAGGAACGTGTGAGGCTTCGGCATTGTTGAATTGCAGTTTGTCGCGCCGCAGGCGCGACAGCTAAATTGTGCTTCGCACAGCTAAATTTGCCTGCGGCAAGCTA
>CAMOVW010000210.1 GCA_946627725.1 uncultured Clostridia bacterium | reverse complement strand
GCCTCTTCTTGGCACTTCGCTTCCCTCCTTCATAATAATGATATCATAGGTACTCGAGTGACAAATTCCCGTTGCGCCAATGAGAGGTTTATATATATAAACTCACATTGGTGAATAAATTCAACCTGCAAGAAGATTTTGTCTGTTCGAATGGTTTGTAATTCTCTCGGAATTACTTTTTCTTGGCTTTGGCCTTCTTGGCGCCGTACTTGGAACGGCTCTGCATTCTGCCGTTAACGCCCTGCGCATCAAGGGTGCCTCTGATGATGTGGTAACGCACACCGGGAAGATCCTTAACACGGCCGCCTCTGATCAGAACAACAGAGTGCTCCTGCAGGTTGTGACCCACGCCGGGAATGTAAGCGGAAACTTCGATTCCGTTGGTGAGACGAACTCTGGCGAGCTTTCTGAGCGCGGAGTTGGGCTTCTTCGGGGTATCGGTTTTTACTACCGTGCATACGCCTCTCTTCTGGGGAGAATTGTGATCGGTGGCAATGTTCTTCTTGGAATTGAAGCCTTTACCGAGTGCCGGAGCCTTGCTCTTCTTCTCAAGCGACTTTCTCGAATTGTGTACGAGCTGGTTGAAAGTTGGCAAGCGATTGCACCTCCTTTTTTTCATTTTTATATATCATTAAGGGAAATATTCATACAAATATTTCCCTTACTGACAGAAAAGACATCAACGGTTTAATATTTTAACATTAAACGAATAGGTTTGTCAACACCTTTTACAAATATTTTATTTAATTTTCGTCATTATTGCCGAACTCAGGTTCAGTTTCTTCGGAAATCACGATCTGCGCCGGTGTGATTTTAACATCGGAGTAGCAGCGCATACCCGTACCGGAGGGCAGCAATTTACCGATGATCACGTTTTCTTTCAGGCCGAGCAGAGGATCTACCTTGCCCTTGATCGCGGCGTCCGTGAGCACACGGGTGGTCTCCTGGAAGGATGCGGCAGACAGGAACGAATCGGTGGCAAGGGACGCTTTGGTAATACCAAGCAGTACGGGCTCGCAGGTAGCGTAGATCGGTTCATATCCTTCCGCTTCCGCTTTCGCCTTTACGGCTGCGTTCTCGGCCTTGAACTCTGCTTTATCCACAGAAGCGCCGGGCAGCAGCTTTGTATCGCCGGGCTCAAGCACGCGAACCTTGCGCATCATCTGGCGAATGATAACCTCAATATGCTTATCGTTAACGTCAACGCCCTGCGTACGGTAGGTTTTCTGCACTTCGCGGATCAGATAATTGTGTACCGCCTCAACGCCGAGAACTTCGAGGATATCGTGGGGGTTCACGGAACCTTCCGTAAGCTCTCTGCCCTTTTCCACAACGTCGCCTTCCTCAACGGTTTTGCGGAACCCGTAAGGAATCGTATATTCTTCACGGCCCTCTTCACCGGAAATAAGAATGTTTTCAGCGCCTTTTTTGCCTTCTACGAAGGATACCGTACCGCCGATGCGGGCAAGTATGGCAAGCGTTTTGGGCTTTCTGGCTTCAAACAGTTCTTCAACACGGGGAAGACCCTGCGTGATATCGCTTGTGGTGGTAACGCCGCCGGTGTGGAACGTACGCATGGTAAGCTGTGTACCGGGCTCGCCGATGGACTGCGCCGCAATGATACCTACGGCTTCGCCGATGGATACGGACCGGCCGGTAGCAAGGTTTTTGCCGTAGCACTTCTTGCAAACGCCCTTGCTGGCCTCGCAGGTAAGCAGCGAACGGATCACAACCTTCTTATAGCCTTTTTCCACGATGCGCTTTGCGTCATTTTCGCTCATCATGTGCTCGTTATCCATGATCAGTTCGCCGTTTTCATCCACAAGGGGATTCAGCAGGTAACGGCCGGTAAGGCGTTCCTGCAGGCTCTCAATCATACGGTCTTCATCACCGTAGATATCGGACACCTCAAGACCTTCGCTGCAGCCACAGTCGTTTTCACGAATGATAACTTCCTGAGAAACGTCAACCAGACGGCGGGTAAGATAACCGGAGTCCGCGGTACGAAGGGCGGTATCGGCAAGACCTTTACGGGCGCCGCGGGAAGAGATGAAATACTCAACAACCGACAAACCTTCGCGGTAATTGGATTTAATGGGGATTTCGATGGTCTGGCCTGCGGTATTTGCGATCAGACCGCGCATACCGGCAAGCTGGTTCAGCTGGGAGGCGCTGCCTCGGGCGCCGGAATGGATCATCATGTGGATCGGATTGTTCAGATCCAGATTATCCTTCAGCTCCTGCGATACCTTGGTGGTGCATTCGTTCCACACCTTGATCACGGCGGCGGAACGCTCCATATCGCTGTATTTACCTCTGCGGTACATCTTCATGATCTCATCCACTTCAGCCTGCGCCTCGTCGATATAGATACGCTTGGCCTCGGGAATGATGGCGTCGAATACGGATACGGTGATACCGCTCACAGTGGAATAGCGATATCCCTGATTCTTGATTTTGTCAAGCACGTCGGCGGCGATGTTGGTACCATGAACGCTGATGCACTTTTCGATGATCTTGCCCAGCGCCTTCTTTTCCACAAGGAAATCAACTTCCAGCTGTACCATGCTGGCAGGATCGGACGGATCGCGTTTTACAAAACCGAGATCCTGGGGCACGGGACGGTTAAAAATCACCTTGCCCAGCGTAGTGGGAACGATCGCGGTGTAAGAAACGCCGTCGATCTCTTTGGTGAAGCGGATCTTGATGGGGGCGTGCAGCTGCAGGGAGCCCTCTTCGTAGGCCATAACGGCTTCGTCCTCATCTTTATATACGTGGCCTGCGCCGCGCTCGTTCTCTCTTACGGTGGTAAGATAATAAGAACCGAGCACCATATCCTGCGTAGGCACGGTAACGGGTTTACCGTCGGAAGGTTTCAGAAGGTTGTTTGCCGCCAGCATCAGGAAGCGGGCTTCGGCCTGCGCTTCACAGGAGAGCGGTACGTGAACAGCCATCTGGTCGCCGTCGAAGTCCGCGTTGAAAGCGGTACATACCAGCGGATGCAGCTTGATGGCGCGGCCTTCCACAAGGATGGGCTCGAAAGCCTGAATGCCGAGGCGGTGCAGCGTAGGCGCACGGTTCAGCATAACGGGGTGATCTTTGATCACGGTTTCAAGCGCGTCCCACACCTCGGGGCCGGCTTTATCCACCATTTTTCTGGCGTTTTTGATGTTTTTGGAGATTTCAAGCTCCACAAGGCGCTTCATTACAAAGGGTTTGAACAGCTCAAGCGCCATTTCTTTGGGCAGGCCGCACTGATAGATCTTCAGTTCGGGCCCTACCACGATAACGGAACGGCCGGAATAGTCTACACGTTTACCGAGCAGATTCTGGCGGAAACGTCCCTGCTTACCTTTCAGCATATCGGAAAGGCTCTTCAGCGGGCGGTTGTTGGGGCCGGTAACGGGTCTGCCGTGGCGGCCGTTGTCGATCAGAGCGTCAACCGCTTCCTGCAGCATACGCTTTTCGTTGCGAAGAATGATCTCGGGGGAACCGAGTTCGATCAGCTTTTTCAGGCGGTTATTGCGGTTGATCACACGGCGATAGAGATCGTTCAGATCGGACGTGGCAAATCTGCCGCCGTCCAGCTGAACCATGGGGCGGATATCCGGCGGGATCACGGGGATCACGTCAAGGATCATCCACTCGGGGCGGTTGCCGGAAAGACGGAACGCGTCTACCACTTCAAGACGCTTCAGAATACGGGCGCGCTTCTGACCGTTGGCGGTTTCCAGCTCCTGACGAAGGGATGCCGCAAGCTCTTCCACGTTGATTTCGGCAAGCAGGTCCTTAATGGCCTCGGCGCCCATGCGCGCGTCAAAGGAATCCGCATCGTATTTTTCGACCATATCGTCGTATTCTTTATCGGAGATCACGGCGTACTTCTCAAGAGGCGTATCGCCGGGATCAACAACGATGTATTTGGCAAAATAGAGCACTTTATCCAGATCGCGCGGGGAAACGTCCAGCATCAGACCGATACGGGAAGGGATCCCCTTGAAATACCAGATATGAGATACCGGGCACGCAAGCTCAATATGCCCCATGCGCTCTCTTCTCACCTTTGCCTTGGTGATTTTAACGCCGCACTTTTCACAGGTTTTGCCCTTGAAACGCACACGCTTATATTTACCGCAGTGGCATTCCCAGTCCTTTACCGGCCCGAAGATCTTTTCGCAGAAAAGCCCTCCCATTTCCGGCTTCAGGGTGCGGTAGTTGATGGTTTCGGGCTTGGTAACCTCTCCGTAAGACCATTCGCGGATGGCACTGGGGGAAGCAAGACCGATTTTTATGGATTCAAAGTTCAGCTCGTTATAATTCTCTTCCGAATATCTTTTAACAGTTACTGCACCGTCACTCATCGTTTAAGCAGCTCCTTTTTTTATTTTTTAAGATATCAATAATCTTCGTCGTTTTCGAACTTTGAAGTGATATCGTAGCCGTCGTCTTCAGAATCGAGATAAAAACTCTCGTTCACATCGGAAGAAACGGTAAAGAAACCGTCGTCGTCATCCGCATCAAAATCCGCGTCGTCTTCGGCATCTCTGGTCTGGAAGCCTTCGGCATCCTCGGTATCGTTCACGATCTCGCTTTCATCCGCGATCTCATTTGCGAAGCCGCCGTCGCCTTCATCATCGTAATCCTGCTTCAGATCCACAAGAGCGCCGTCTTCGTCGAATACGGTAACGTCAAGCGCCAACGCCTGCAGTTCCTTCACAAGCACCTTAAAGCTTTCGGGGATACCGGATTTGGGTACGTTATAGCCGTTTACGATAGCTTCGTAGGTCTTTACACGGCCTACCACGTCGTCCGACTTCACGGTCAGGATCTCCTGCAGGGTATAGGCTGCGCCGTAAGCTTCCAGCGCCCAAACTTCCATTTCGCCGAAACGCTGGCCGCCGAACTGCGCTTTACCGCCCAAAGGCTGCTGCGTAACAAGGGAATACGGACCGGTGGAACGCGCATGGATCTTATCGTCAACCAGATGGTGGAGCTTTAAGAAATACATTACGCCTACGGTAACGGGATTATCAAACTTTCTGCCGGTACGGCCGTCGTAAAGCGTCACCTTACCGGACGTATCAAGGCCGGCTTCTTTGAAAGCTTCGATGATATCGCTTTCATGCGCGCCGTCGAATACGGGGGTCATAATATGCCAGCCAAGTTCTCTGCAGGCGCGTCCGAGATGAACTTCAAGCACCTGACCGATATTCATTCGGGAGGGAACGCCCAGCGGGTTCAGAACGATATCCAGCGGCGTACCGTCTTCAAGGAAAGGCATATCCTCCTGCGGCAGAATACGGGAAACAACGCCCTTGTTGCCGTGACGGCCGGCCATCTTATCGCCGACGCTGATCTTACGCTTCTGCGCGATATAGCAGCGAACCACCTTATCCACACCGGGAGAGAGCTCGTCGCTGTTTTCTCTGGTGTAAACCTCTACGTCTACGATGATGCCGTATTCGCCGTGCGGCACTTTAAGAGAGGTATCGCGCACTTCTCTTGCCTTCTCGCCGAAAATAGCGCGCAGAAGTTTTTCTTCCGCAGTGAGTTCCGCCTCGCCCTTGGGGGTGACCTTGCCTACAAGGATATCGCCGGAATGCACCTCGGCGCCGATGCGGATGATACCGTTTTCATCCAGATCTTTCAGCGCGTCTTCGCCGACGTTGGGAATATCTCTGGTGATCTCTTCCGGGCCGAGTTTGGTCACACGGGATTCAACCTCATATTTTTCAATATGAATGGAGGTGTATACGTCATCTCTGACAAGTTTTTCGTTGATCAGAACGGCGTCTTCATAGTTATAGCCCTCCCATGTCATAAAGCCGATCAGGGCGTTTTTACCGAGAGAGATCTCACCTTCGCTTGTAGCGGGGCCGTCTGCGATCACATCGTCTTTTTCAACACGGTCGCCTACGTTCACAATGGGGCGCTGGTTGATGCAGGTGCCCTGGTTCGAGCGCATGAATTTCAGCAGCTCATAAGTTTCAAATGTGCCGTCGTCGCAGGCCACTTCAACGCGGTCCGCGCTCACCTTTGTTACGGTTCCGGGGTTCTTGCAGAGCACGCAGACGCCGGAATCACATGCGGATTTATATTCCATACCGGTGCCCACGTAAGGGGCTTCGGTCTTGAGAAGCGGCACAGCCTGACGCTGCATGTTCGCACCCATCAAAGCACGGTTGGCGTCGTCGTTTTCAAGGAAGGGGATCATAGCC
>CAMOVW010000209.1 GCA_946627725.1 uncultured Clostridia bacterium | reverse complement strand
GCAAGCTTACCGAAGTCACGATCCCGGACAGCGTCACAAGTATCGGGGAATATGCCTTCATGTACTGCAGTAGTCTTACCGACGTCACGATTCCGACCAGCGTCACAAGCATCGGGGATTCTACGTTTAGTGCATGTAATGCGCTGAACACCCTTCATTATACCGGAACCCGCAGTCAATGGAATAAGGTCAGCATTGGTACAAATGCGATTCCGCAGAAAACGGTCGTAATTTGTTCCGGTGACAGTGTTGTTACGTATGACGCAAACGGGGGCGTTGGAGCGCCTGCGCTTCAGGTGAAACTGGCGGGGGTGTCTTCGTTGGCGCTGAGCTCTGTAAAACCCACAAAGACGTATTTGTTGACTTATAACGCCAACGGCGGCAGCGTATCGTCGGCAAGCAAAACCGTGAGCTGTACGTTCAACAATTGGAACACAAATCAGAACGGCGGCGGCACATCATACGCCCCGGGCGGCAGCTATACCGCCAACGCAAGCGTGACGCTCTATGCCCAGTGGACAAATCCCACCGCAGGCACGCTGCCCACACCAACGTGGACCGGTCATACCTTTACGGGGTGGTATACCGCGGCTTCCGGCGGTACACAGATCACGTCGTCTTCCGTTGTGAGCGGCGATATCACGCTGTATGCGCACTGGACGGCCGATCCGAATGTAAACATCTATAACCTCGGCGAAGAAACCTACAGCTTTGCTAATTTCTCCGATTCAGATGCATCCAACGGACACACCTTCGGTATGTCCATAACCAGCGCCGCCTATTACCTCGGTTTGTTGGATATTTCCATTATCGGCGGAAATGCCAATACCCCGCTGTATTCCTTCTCTTTGACGGATCAGGTAAAAGCCCCGATTTGTTACTTTCAGCAGCGGCAAGGTACTTATTCTAAGAATTCTACGGTTGCCGGCGGCAGCTACTATTTGAGCGGTAATTATAATATTAAGTCCGATTGGACCGAAGTGCTGAACTATGTGAAAGATCATTCCTACGACGGAGAAGGATCTCTGCAGGTTGGCTTCCGAAAAAACGGAGCGGGTGGAGCTACGGGCAATTTCCTTCGTTACGAAAACGTGAACGGGCAGGATCGGATTTACGTTTATGATAACAATTTCCCGGATAAGGAAACCTATTTCTATATGAATTCCGCCGGTGAGGTATATCAGGCGCCTGTTCAGACGTTTGGCGGTGCGATAGACTGTATCGCTCTTCGTGACGTGCGGATTTATATGGATCTGGTAAAGGAATATATCCCTGCGGAATATATTCCTGTAAAGCAGACCTATACGGTTTCATACAACGCCAACGGCGGCACGGGCGCGCCCTCTGCGCAGACAAAAACGGAAGACGTGACACTGACGCTCAGCAGTGAAATACCGAGCAAAAGCTATACGGTTACGTTTAACGCCAACGGCGGTACCGTGTCCCCCGCAAGTAAAACCGTGAACTGTACGTTCAACAATTGGAATACAAATCAGAACGGCGGCGGCGACGCATATGCGCCCGGCGTTAATTACACGGCGAACGCAGACGCAACGCTTTACGCGCAGTGGACAAATCCCACGGCGGGAACGCTGCCCACGCCCACCCGCGACGGTTATACCTTTGCGGGGTGGTTCACCGCGGCTGAGGGCGGCGTACAGATCCTGCCCGACACGAAGATTTCGGCAGATAGCACGGTTTACGCGCACTGGATCGAAACTTCCTTTACCGCCACCTTCCTGATCAACGGCGGCAAATGGGCAAACGGTACTTCCGAAGCCAGCCGCACCCTCAGCTATACGTCGACGCAGACGCTGATTGCGGTATTCAGCGAGAACGGCGGCGTGAACTGGCCTTATCTGAGGGACGCCTATACCTTTGCCGGGTGGAAGGTGACAAGCTGCTCCGACGGCAACTGGCCGGTAGGCACGGTATACACCGATAACTGGCTTGCCCATAAAACCGGCATGCGCGGAACCGTTACCTTTGAGGCGCAGTGGAATTATACGCCGTCTTCTTACACTATAACCTACAACGCCAACGGCGGTACCGGCGCGCCCGCGGCGCAGACGAAGACAGAGGATGAACCGCTCACCCTCAGCAGCGATATTCCCGCAAAAACATATACGTTGACCTTCAACGCCAACGGCGGCAGCGTATCTGAGACAAGCAAAACCGTGAGCTGTACGTTCAACAATTGGAATACAAATCAGAACGGCGGCGGCACATCATACGTGCCGGGCGGCAATTACACGGCGAACGAAGACGCAACGCTCTACGCTCAGTGGACAAATCCCACAGCGGGAACGCTGCCCACGCCTGTCAGCGGCGGCAAAACCTTTGACGGGTGGTATACCGCAACATCCGGCGGCACAAAGGTCACTGCGTCTACGGTGATCACCGGCGATACTACGCTTTACGCGCGGTGGAAGCAGACCTATACGGTTTCATACAACGCCAACGGCGGCACGGGAGCGCCCGCCGTGCAGACAAAAACGGAAGACGTCACGCTGACCCTCAGCAGTGAAATACCGGCCAAAACCTATACGGTCACCTACAACGCCAACGGCGGAACCGTGTCCCCCGCAAGCAAAACCTTGAGCTGTACGTTCAACAATTGGAATACAAATCAGAACGGCGGCGGCGACCCATATGAACCCGGCGGCAATTACACGGCGAACGAAGACGCAACGCTCTACGCTCAGTGGACAAATCCCACGGCGGGAACGCTGCCCACGCCTGTCAGCGGCGACAAAACCTTTGACGGGTGGTATACCGCAGTATCCGGCGGCACAAAGGTCACTGCGTCTACGGTGATCACCGGCGATACCACGCTTTACGCGCGGTGGAAGCAGACCTATACGGTTTCATACAACGCGAACGGCGGCACGGGCGCGCCTTCTTCTCAAACGAAAACGGAAGGGGAGACGCTGAAACTCAGCAGTGTGATTCCCACGAAGACGTACACACTGACTTTTAACGCCAACGGCGGTACCGTGTCCCCGGCAAGTGAGATCGTAAACTGTGCGTTCAAAAACTGGAATACGGATCCGAACGGCAAAGGCGGCGCTTATGCGCCGGACGGCAATTACACGGCGAACGCCGACGTAACGCTTTACGCGCAGTGGACAAATCCCGCTGTGGGAGAACTGCCGACGCCTGCATATGATGGTAAAACCTTTGACGGGTGGTATACCGCAATATCCGGCGGCACAAAGGTCACTGCGTCAACCGTGATCACCGGCGATACCACGCTTTACGCGCAGTGGAAACGGACCTATACGGTTTCGTATCACGCCAACGGCGGCACGGGCGCGCCCGCTTCACAAACGAAAACGGAAGGGACGCCGCTGGAACTCAGCAATACGATTCCCACAAAGAAGTTCACGTTGACCTTCAACGCCAACGGCGGCAGCGTGACCCCCGCAAGCGAGACTGTAAGTTTTACCTTCGGCAACTGGAATACGGATCCGAACGGTAAGGGCGGGGCATATATGCCGGGCGGCAATTACACGGCAAACGCCGACCTGGACCTCTACGCTCAATGGACGGCTCCCACCGCAGAAACGCTGCCGACGCCTGTTTTCGGCGGATATATCTTTGCCGGATGGTTCAGCGCCGCTGCGGGCGGTACGCAGATCGCATCCACTGCAGACGTCAACGAAGATACCACGCTTTACGCCCATTGGCGTCTCCCCGATACTTACGCCGTTACATATAACGCAAACGGCGGCACAGGCGCGCCCTCCGCACAGACCAAAACGGAAGCCGTTTCGATTACCCTCAGCAGCGCAGTTCCCGAAAAGACCTATTCCGTCAGTTACCATGCGGAAGGGGGAACGGGATCGCCTTCGGGCAAAACCGTAAACTGCGTGTTCCGGAACTGGAACACACTGCCGAGCGGCGGCGGCGCTGAATACGATTCCGGCGCGGAGTATAACGCGGACGGAAACGCCGTGCTTTACGCGCAGTGGACCAATCCGTATATTGAAACGCTGCCCACCCCCACCCGCAGCGGATATGTTTTTGACGGGTGGTACACCTCTGCCGAGGGCGGCATACGGATTCAGCCGACAACGGTGGTTACGGGCGATATGTCGATTTACGCCCACTGGTCTGAGGATAACCGGACCTTTACCGCGGAATTCCGCATCAACGGCGGCAAATGGGCCAACGGCACTGCCGAAGCAAAACGTACGCTGCATTATACGGCGGATGAGATCCTTGTGGCGGTGTTCGACGAAAACGGCGGAACCAACTGGCCCTTTACCCGCGACGGGTATACGTTCGCCGGGTGGAAGGTGCTGAGCTGCGACGGCGGCAACTGGATAACCGGTACGGTATATAAGAACAACTGGCTTGCGGCAAAGAAAGAGTTTACGGGCAGGGTCGTGTTTGAAGCCCAGTGGCTCCCCACCAATACGGCCACCTTCCGTATCAACGGCGGCAAATGGTCCAACGGTACGGCGGAGACCGCGCGCACGCTGACCTACAGCACGAATAAAACGCTGGTTGCCGTGTTCCCCGAAAGCAAGGGGAATAACTGGCCCTTCACCCGCAGCGGATATCAGTTCGCCGGCTGGAAGGTGGTAAACAGTACCGACGGCAACTGGCCCGTAGGCGCAGTGTATAAGGATAACTGGCTTGCGCATAAAACCGGCCTGAAGGGAACCGTCACCTTTGAGGCGCAGTGGAAAACGGCTGTTGTTACGCCGATCTACGATAAATTCAAGTGGGGCAGGGATAACTGGAACTTTATCAACAACTCCGCATACGGCGATTTCAAAGATGTGCCGCTCCGCAATCAGATCAGTGAAGATTATTTGAATGAACTGGCGAATAATCTCACCCACTCCGAATATATCCAGATTTTCAGAGAGGGCGGTTGGCTGGATCAGAATTGGATCGGCTCCTGTTACGGGATGTCGGCTCTCACAATGCTGTCCATGCTGGGGTATCTGCCGTACGGCGCATATACCGCAGGCGCAAAATCACTGAGCGGCGTAGACCGGCCTGCCGATAATATGGATGTGAATTCGCTTATTACGTATTATCAGCTGCTGCAGGTCAAGGACGTGGTTTATCAGCAACGATCCTATGTTCCCGGCCGCTCAAATGAAATAAACATCAAAATGATTCTGGAACTTTTGGATAAAAATCCCACGGTAATGATCGGTTTCCATATCCCGAACTGGGGCGGACACACAGTGATCGCTTACGGTTACGAATACGGCAGCTATACCAAAGACGGGATCACGTATCAGGGATGTATCAAGGTGTGCGATCCGAATTCCGCAAACAAGTATAACGAAGATTGCAATATCTATTTCAATTCAAGGAATTTTAACTGGGCGATCCCGTTTTATAAAAATTGCGGAGACGGCGGCTCATACGCAAACGGCGCAAGGTTTAATCATATCGATTCAAACCCGAACGAGGTCAACGCAGGCGGATACCTTCTGGGCGCTGCGAACGGGTCAAACGGCAATTATGTGGCAAGGCTTGACGCGTATAAAATCGATATGAACAACAGAAAGGTGTATAAACTCGTTGAATCAAACGGAAGCTATTACAACGCCAGTTCCGGTCCGGACGACATTGTTGAGGATTATACCTATATTTCCGGTAATAAATCCGAGGGGAACATCGGGTATTTCCTCAGGGATGCGGACGCCGCATATCTGATGGAACAGGGGAATCCCGTGGCGTTTGACCTGCGGATGAGTTACGATTACTGCGATCTGTACGCATCATCCGCGGCCGGCGAAAAGGCGATCTTTGATCATACCGGCTACGTTGAGGTGCAAAGCAGCTGCGCGAATTACGAGCTTGGTATGGTGTACGATTACGATTATCCCACCGATTGGTTCTATATCACCGCCGCGGGGAGCAGCGCGAACGTCGCATCCCTCAAAAAGGCGAGCGAAGGCTTTGTACTGAGCGCCGACGTGCTCAAAGACGTTACCGTGACCGCCTCCAACCGCGAGCACGTCGCCGAAGTTACGTTCTCCACAACATATACCTCCGTTCTGATTTACGAAATCGATGAGGATACCATCGGCATCCGCGTGGATACGGACGGCGACGGCGTGTACGAAACAGCCCTTGAAACGGAGAGCGAAAGCAGCGTCTGGCCCGGCGACGTGGATATGGACGGCAAGGTGACCGCCAGCGACGCCCGCCTTGCCCTGCGGCAGGCGGTGAATCTGGAAAGCTATACGGCAAACTCCGCCGA
>CAMOVW010000208.1 GCA_946627725.1 uncultured Clostridia bacterium | reverse complement strand
CTGCCGGATACTAGCTCGTCCAGCATCGCCGCGGCTGCGGCGTCCGCCGTGCGGATCTGGTGCGTGTAGATCGTGATCGTGGTTTGCGCGTCGGCGTGTCCGAGCCGTTTTGAGACCGTTTCCACGTCTACCCCGTTTGCGATCATCAGTGAAGCGTTTGTGTGCCGGAGGGAATGCAGATGGATCGGCGGCAGGTCGTTACTTTTCACAAATCTGCCGAACCAGGACGAAATGCTGTCCGGGTGAAAGGGTTTGCCCAACTTGTTTGTAAATACGTACCCCGTATCCCGATAAAGGTCGCCGTAGGTCTGCCGGTATCCTTCCTGTGTTTGCTTCCACTCCCGCAGAAGCATCATGGTTGAGGGAGACACCTTGATCACCCTTTTGGATGTTTCGTTTTTCGGCGTGTCGATTTTTACGCCGTCGTTGTGCACGTAAACCATCGATTTGTTGATATCGATCAGGCTTTTTTCAAAATTGACGTCCTTCCACGTTAAGCCCAGCGCCTCGCCTCGCCGCATCCCGGTGGATACGTACAGCGTGATGAGCGTTCGGTATACGATATCAACCGATTCCAGGCAGGCAAACAACCGCTCAAGGTCTTCCTCCTCCAGATATGCCGCCCGCTTATGGTTTTGCTTCGGCGGTTTTACCCTTTCGCAGGGGTTGGAGGTCACGATCTGCCACTGTACCGCGCAGGTGAACATCGTCCGCAGAATATGGTGCAGGTACAGGATGGTGGAGCCGGTAAGGGTCGTGTCGCTGTCGATTTTCGTAAAAAACTGTTTCGGATTGATTTCCAGCGCTTTTGCAACCGTTTCCATCGTGCTCCCGTAAACGTGCTTGCCGCTCATCATATTGCGCACCGTTGAATAGGCAAGCCCTGTCGTTTTACTGAGCTTTTCCATTGTGATTTTGTGTTCCTTCAGGTATTTTTTCAATTTTGCGTCCGCCTGATAATAGCTTTTTTCCTTCGCCTCCGGATCGCGCAGATCGTTATAAAATGCAATGATATTCTGCGGACGGATCTTACAGAGCTTCATCGCGCCGAGCGCGGGCAGGATACGTCTTTCCAAAAGCTTTTTATAGTTCTGAAAGGTAGAATCCTTTAGCTGTGTGGCGCCGTAATCCCTGAGCCAGATTTCAGAAAACTGGGCAAGCGTGATATTCTGATCGCCGACCTCCCCGGCGCGGACGGCGTCTTCAAACATTGCCATCCGTTTCGCAAGCTCGCGGTTGATTGCCTTTTGGCTCATGCCGGGGTCGGGCTTCCACGTCATACTCTTCCGCACGCGGTTGCCCCGGGAATCAAAGCCGTCTGAGACCTGAATGGTGTAGGTGCCGTTTCGTTCAACGTAAGTTGCCATAATTTCTTACCTCCTTCTCCGAAAACCGCTCCGCGCGGGAGCGGCTTTCAGCGTAACATATCATATTGCTTTTTACAAATGTGCGGATCAGCGGAAATATGCTTTGCGGCTTCCGAGCTTTTCCGGTTTTTCATTCGCTGCATCGTTTTCCGGTACCCCGTCGGAAAGTAGCGCGAACAGCTTGTCCAGATCGATCAAACGATAGTTACCCAGCGGCACCGTACCGATCATGCCTCTGTCCACCAGCTTTCTCAGCGTCGCCAGCGTCAGCTGTGTGCCGGGATCCGCCGCTTTGATTTCCTTCATTGCCATAGGCAGCGTCCGCATACGCGGAGTTTTGTTTTCATGAATTTCCAATATTAAATTCCTCCATCTTTGGATTTCTTAAAATGGAGGTTATGGTTTTCGTCAGGCTGTTTTCGGTAAGTATTCCGCCATAACCTTTTTTGATTTGATTTTTACCTTGCGCCGCGGTCGCGGTTGCGCAGGTATTTTGCGTAGTGTGCGCAGGCGTCCTGGATGAACTTCTGCATCTGGCTGATCGAATCCTTCGGACGGAACTGCCGCACGTATTCCACGGGAACCTTGATCGTTTCCTTTTGATTCGGCTTCGGCTGCGTCATGATCGAGAAGATCCTGTCCATATCCAGCGAGCCGGCTTCGGAAAGCTTTCGCATTTGCTGCGCCTGTGAAAGCGACGGCGTCGCCTCTTCGCTCTCAATGGTCGTGATGAGATCCCGCTGCGCTTCCTTCGGCAGGTAAGAAAGCTCCACGGCGGGCGTAAGGGCGATCCTCTTTTCATCGACCAGCTTTTGCAATTTCGGTTCTAACTCCGTAAGACGAATATACCGCCGGATCTGCTCTCGGCTGTCCGGACTTTCATCCGCAAGCTGCTGAATAGAAGTGGCGTTTAACTTCTGCCCGGGTTGGGTAGAAGTTGATTCTTCCTCCAAATCGGTCCGATACCCCTGCCGTTTCATCGCCTCCAGCCGCAGCTTGTACGCAGCGCCCTTCTCGCTGGGCGGGATGTCGGTGCGCTGGCAGAGGTTCATATCGATCAGCGCGATCATGGCGTCGTCAACCGGCATACGCAAAACGCGAGTGGGAATGTCGATGATGCCGAGCTCTTTGCAAGCTTCGTATCTGCGCCTGCCGGAAATGATCTGGTAGTTGCCGTCGGTTCGCACATATCTCTCCGGCTCCAGTACCGTGATGGGTTCGATCACACCGAACTGCGCAATGCTTCTTTTGAGCGCCTCATACGCTTCATCCTTGCGAAACGCAAACGGCGAGCCTTTCATCGGAACGATAAATCGGCTCATGATTTTTCTTGTATTCACAAGATCATCTGCAAAATTGACTTTCATATCGTTTTCCTCCAAAACTTATTTGATAAAAACCGGAGGTTATGACTGCTTCAAAAGTGATAGTGTAAAAATGGGATAGGTCATAACCGGAACGTTTACCGGCAGCACTCCTTTCGTTGTTTTCCTTATTCATGTTACCGTTCCCAACCTCCTCTGCTTCTGATTTTCCGTCTTTGCATTTCCATGCGTTCCTGAATATACTTCATCTGTTTTTCAAGCTCCGGCGCGTCGTCCAGTATTCTGTCGCAGATTTTGATCTCATTTCTGTACCGGCTCATCATTTCGCTGAGATGCGCTATATCTCTGCGCCATCTGAAAACCTCTTCTTCGTTTCCGGCGCGCTGCGCACGCTTCAGCGCGTTGCGGCAGAGCCGACGCGTATCCTCGCACTCCCTCAGATCGGCTTCTTTTCCGGCTTTGTATTTTTCGATATCCTCATCCGTACGGAGATTGTTGTCAAGCATCAGGTTCTGTTGTTCCACGCGCATATCGAAAATGAGCTCTTCTTCCCACAGGGTTCGGAAAAGCTCAATATTGTGCCTTGGCCGCTCCTTCACAAACTCAATGATCGTGACGAAGTTGACGTACAGCTCGCGAACGTTATGGAACTCCCACGGCGGCGTTTCAAAGATCCGGAATAAATCATCCTGCATTTCAAACTGAATCCCGGAATATTGACGCTCGTTTCGCATGCGTCGTTGTATTGATTCAAGCGTATATCCTTCGCCAAGATTGATCAACCGCACACCTTCCGGCGCCATCGGATGAACGATATATTCATACTTGTAGCCGCGGCGGAATTCATAGCCGAGCGTCCGCATGACCTTTGCAAAATAGCTCATATTTCCGCTGACAGAGATCGCGAGGTCGATATCCTTTTTGATCACGTCGTTCTTTGTGACTTCTCCGTTTTGCTGCGCTTTGTACACGTTATACGGCACGCGTTTTCCCTGTGGGTTTTCGATGACCGAAAGCTCGTATTCCCGGCAAAGCGCGTCGCTGACTTCACGGAAACGGTTATAGTTTTCTTTGTTTCCGTTATACTTTTTTCCGTCGACAAACGAAACCGAATTGATGAGGATATGATTGTGTATGGCGTGCGACCCCATATGGGTGGCGACGATCACTTCATATTTATCGCCCCACATTTTCTTCGCCGTTTCAATACCGATCTTATGCGCAAGCTTTGGCGTGACCTCTCCCGGCTTAAAGGATTGATACGCGTGGTGCGCGAGGATGCCGCCCTCTTTATCAAAGCGCTTTTTGGTGTCCGTCATTTCCTGCTTCGCGTTTTCCGGAATGCAGTTGACGCCGGAAACCAAAAGCTTTTTCTCGTTCACGTCAAACGTTTTATCCGCGTCCTCCACGTAGTGCAGCGCGTTGTACAGATCCCGCATTTGTTCTTCGGAAAAGCTGTGTTCGTCCGTCTTGGAGGTATTGGAAACGTAATCGATGACCTTCCCGAGCTCGCCGCTTTTGATCGGCCAGATCCGTGTGACCGCCATCAGAAAAGCACCTCGCATTTTGCGCAGACGCACTCGTTCAGCTTGTGTTCAAGCGCGTATAAACCATCCAGCGCCTGCCGCAATTCGGCGGTGTTAAAGAAACCGTTTGCGTTTATCGACCGCGCAAGCTGATTCAGGTTCACGCCGATCCGGCGCAGCTCCGCGATCAGTTTTCCGAACTCCAGCGGCGGCTTTCCGTAAACGACCTTGTATTTTAAGAGACGCCGGAAGACATCAGATTTGGAACAGCGCAGCGTTTCGCACAGGCGAAGAAGCTCATTCTCTTCATCCTGATCGAGCCGCACGTGTTCATTAAAAATACGGTTCATTCTTTTGAACAACTCCTTTTCATTCTTTTTCTTTGCCGGGTATGCTTCCCGGCAATAAGCGGATTTGTAGCACAAATCCAATGCTTGCTAAGACGATACCGCGGTAATGCCATTTAGCTTTCATTTTCGATTACCTTCAAAAGTCTGTCCTTCGGGATCACCAAAAGCCGCCGGCTTCTCCTTCCGATCTTCACGATTTTTGTTGTATTTCCTTCGTTGTCTCCCTCGGATATTCCCTCCGAAAGGAGTGCTTTTGCAAGCCCGTTTTCAGAAACCGCGAAGCCCTCGCCCTGATCGTCGCATAGCTTTTTGACAGCCCGGTGGGACAACGTTTTATCAAGATAGTAATACACGTCGTCCTCATAACCGATCAGCCGCGGCGGATCGAGCGTTGGATAATCCTCACTGACTTCCTTCTTGGCGATCCCGACAGAGCCGGAATCGATGAGTGATTTTAACTTCCGAAGGAACTTATGCGTCGGCTGTTCCTGTTCCGTTTGGCTCTGCTGTTTGGCGGCGAGCGCGAGAATCACGCCGTCGAATTCTTCCAACATAGCAGGCTTTGCTTCGGGCATAATACAGTTTTTCGCCAGAAGGAAATCACAGAAAAAAGAAAAGCCGACGTGCAGGGAAACCATATCGTCCAGCAGTCGGTCGCGCAGTTTTATTCGATTGTGATTTCCTTTTTCGGTCAGTTCCGTTCTGCATTCCCTGCAAAAATCAGTGAGGTGTTTTACGAAAGCGTCCTCCGTTTGATCCTTCAAAAAAGTTTCTTTGATCCATTCTGTATACTGAAACATACAGGAAGAAAGAACGCCGTCCGCAGCAAGCTGTTGGTAATGAGAAAGCTCGTCGTTGTTTACGTCGTCCCTGCCGAGCTCCAGCGAGATAAACCTTGCCGTTCCGCTTTCGCCGACGTCGGGTAAGAACTCCGCCGTGATGATCGCGTTGCCCTGCGGATAACGGTCGGTCATTGGTTCGGAATTTGCGTTTAATCTCCCTCTGCCCACGCGGTTGCCGTACGCGCGGAAGATCATCTGCGCGCTGGCGTTCATCTGCGCAGCGTCCTTGCCGGCGCTGGGATGGTAGTCGTCGATCACGGTCAGAACATCCTTTAATGCGAAGCTCTGACGGATGATACTGTTCGCCGTATCGCGGAATGAAAGCGGTAATTCCGTTGTTGAAAACCGCCCGAAGAAGGAACAGACCAGCGCCGCCAGCGTGCTCTTTTTGGAACCGGTCTTGCCGCACAGCATCAGCACGGTTTTCGGTTCGTATTGCGCTTTCTTCAGGAATGAATTCAGCGGCGAGAGGAACGCGAACGCGACCAGCGGCATCACCACGTTTCGCGGCGCGACCGCGTACGGTAAGGAAAGTGATTTGATTACGGCGTCAAGATTTGCGTCCCGATGAAAACCGTAAACGCCGCATCGACCTTCCAGACAAACGGTGTGCGCTTCATCGCCCGGCATCAGGAATTCCCACTGACCGTTGATACGTTTCCAACCCGTCGCCGCGTATACTTTTTTCTTGTCTGCCTGAACGGCGGTGGCCTGTAAAAAGTACCGAATGCGATCCTTCACCGTTTGTCCCGTTTCCAGATTGAATTCATATCCCCAGTTGTTGCGTACCCAATCCAGCGAATTGAATTTCTCATCCGGCACGGTGATCGTCTGCAGCGGAC
>CAMOVW010000207.1 GCA_946627725.1 uncultured Clostridia bacterium | reverse complement strand
CGCCAGCGTCGGGTTGGGCCGGGTGATCTTTACCGGGTACTGCAGTTTTTTCTCATAGGTCCACATTTATCAGTCGCCTCCTTCGATATCCCAGGGCCAGGGATTTTTCAGCCATTCGATACCTTCGCCCGCCATGGGGGTAAGGGGGCCGTATTTCTCCTCGTATTCTTCCCGCAGCCGCGCAAGCTTCTTTTCGTACTGCGCGTGCAGGGCGAGGGCTTCCATATCGGTGGGGTGGGTATTCAGGTACAAATGCAGCTCCCACAGCGCAAACTGCGCCGCAGAAAGGCTGCGCAGCAATTTTTCTCTTTTATTCATCTGAGCGCGCCCCTTAAAAAGGGTTTGTTCAGATCTGTAAACAGCGTTCCGTTGCAAAGGGCCTGCTCGTCGGTATAACGGGCCGTGTTCAGCTGAAAGGGCACGTAGGCCATAGTCACGGCCGCGTCTGCGGGCAGGGCGGGAACACCGTCAAAATAAGAACCGGAACGAACGGACGTCATTCCGGCAGTGATTTCGCTCATAGATCTTTCCTCCCGGAATATGATTTTGAGAATATCTTCTCGAAAGCATTCTATTCGCGTACGGGCAAAGTGTGCGGGCAAAGCAGAAAATTGCAATTTATACGCCCTGCGACAGCATTCGGTTCTTCAAAACTGTTGCCCCCGGTGCGGAACTATGGTATAATGAAGCGGTACCGCGTAAGAACTTCGGTTTTTCGATTTCAGCGGAAATCTGCGCTCAACGCTCCCCTTTCAGGAACTGAGCGAAACGGAAGGGTATACAAACGTAACCGTACTGCGGGCGGACGCCGAAAACGTAACCGTGCCGGTTCACACGATGCGGTATAATGACGCAGCCGACAGCGGTATGGTATACACGCCGGATCGGAACGCCGGCGCCGGATTTCTTCGGGAACCCCATTTTGCCGGAAGACGTGAAGAAGAGCGACACAATAAGGCTGCTGACGACGGATACCCACGCCTTCGCCTTTGCCCCGGACAGCGCGCCCAGCAACGAGAGCATCGGCAACGGCAGCTATCCCCTTACCAACGATTTTTACGTGGTGATCCGCAAATCCGCCGCGGCAGACAGCCCGGAGCGGGTGCTTTACAACTGGATCTGCTCCGATCAGGGCCGCCGGCTGGTGCTGAACGAGAACTACCCCGTGCGCGCAGACGCGGCGAAACAATAAAAAAACGAAAACGGAGGGCGACCTCCGTTTTTTTCTTAATTCAGTCATCCAGAATACTCTTTACGGGAATGATTTCGGGCGGATCGGGGAAGCTGTAGAACTCCGCTGCTGTTTTACAGAAGAACAGTTCCTTTTCTTCCGACGAAAATTCCGTGGAACGCAGGATGAAATCAAAGCTCATTTTATAGGTGATCTCCGCCATGGTGCGGGGGTAATCGCTGCCCCACATCAGTTTTTCCATGCCGCAAATCCCGGCGGCGGCGCGGATGGCTTTCACGGCCCCGGCATAGGGATAGAACTCTTTATGGAACAGCCACGTGATACCGCCGCTTTCCACGTATACGTTCTTCTCGCGGGCAAGGCGGATCTGCGCTTCCCACCCCGGGCGGGTGACCATGCCGAAATGGCCGACGGCGATGCGAAGCCCGGGGTACTGACGGATCGTTTCATAAAGCGAGGCGGTCTGAACGTCGCCGTCCGCCAGCTCTATATGCAGAAACATACCGTGGGTTTGCGCCGCTTCAAAAACGGCGGCGTGATGGGTGAGATCGGGATCCGCCAGCTTTCCGGCGCAGATCTTAATGCCGTCGAACCCCGCGGTTGCGGGCACAAGGCCGTCCTCGTAATAAGAACAGATGCGAAGCCGCTCCGGCGCGAAGGCTTTGGCCCGCAAAAGATATTCGTTTTGATTGCCGTCAAGGATCTCCTGCGTGACCACGGCGGCGGAAACGCCCGCGTAATCCATATTGGAGAGCAGCATTTCGGCGGTGTTGGCGCCGTCCGTCATATAGGGCGGCATCATCTGGCGGGTTTCACCGTTCACGCTGCTGCGTCCGTTTTTCAGCGATACCACTTCCCCGCCCCCGGCGCGGCCCTGCTGCCGCAGCCACAGATGGGTGTGGGCGTCTATGATTTTCAGCATATTCAGCCCTCCGGGAAGCGGATCAGCAGCTTTGCCAGAGAACCGTCGTTATGCTTCAGGCGCTCAAAGGCCTCGGCGGCGTTCTCCATATCGAAGATACCGCTTACCATGCGCATCACGTCCGCCCTGCCTGCCGCGACAAGATCGATCAGCGTTTCAAAATCGCGGGTATAGGCGTTGCGGCTGCCGAATACGTTCAGCTCCTTTTTCAGCAGCACGGAATGCACGAAGGTCGTTTCCCGCTTACCGTTGCCGATCAGGATGATATTCGCCCCGTGGGCGGCCTCGTCGATACAGTTCAAAAAGGTTTGCGGCGCGCCGCAGGCCTCCACGCACACGTCGAAGCCGTCGCCCCCGGTAAATTCCGCGCAGGCGGCGTGCAGGTCTTCCGTTTTTACGTTCACGGTGCGTTGCGCGCCGTAGGCGGCGGCCAGAGCAAGGCGGTTTTCGAGCAGATCTGCCGACAGCACCTTTGCGCCGATGGATTTTGCCCGGATGAGGGCAAACAGGCCGATGGGGCCTGCGCCCATGATCAAAACCCGGTCCCCCGCCTTTACTTCGGCGCGGGAGAGGGCGTGGCAGCTGATGGAGAAGGGCTCGATCAGCGCCAGCGTTTCGGCGGGCAGGCCTTTGCCCGGGATCAGCCGCTCTATCGGCATGGTAATATACTCCTGAAACGCGCCGTCCCGCTGCACGCCCATGGTTTGATTATTATGGCAGGCGTTTACAAGGCCCCGCCTGCAGGCGTAGCATTTGCCGCAGTTGAAATAGGGGTTGCAGGTAACAACGTCCCCCACCCGAAAGCCCTGCGCCCCGGCGGGCAGGCTTACGATTTCTGCGCTGAACTCATGGCCGGGGATGCGGGGATAGGTGGTAAAGGGCTGGTTGCCGGTATAGGAGGCCACGTCCGCCCCGCAGATACCGCCGAAGCGGACTTTGAGCAGCGCCTCGTTTTCGGCGGGCGCGGGCATTTCTTTTTCAATGATCCGGATCTTGCCGGGTTCGGTAATTTCAATCGCTTTCATGTTACGCCTCCAAATCGATGTGCTCCGCGTTCCATATCACAGCCGTTTTCAACGGCGCGCCTTTTGCGTAAATATTGTCCGTATAGGCGGAGATGGGATCCGCGATGAATTCTTCTTTATCGATCAGCTCCACAAGCCGGTCGAAGCTGCTCTCGCTCAATATCCGAATGGCCTGCTCCATATGCTTCCGCGTAAAATTGATGGAGGCCATGATCACGTGGTTCCGGAAACCGAAGGGCATGGAATCGAAGCTGACCTTCGGCCCGAGAGAAAAGCTGTTGTAAATGCCGTTGCAGCCCAATACGCCGTGATCAAAGGCCACCCGGTGCTCCGCTTCGGCGCCGGAGGTTCCCACAAACACGGCAGCCCTGCCGCCCAGCGCTTTTATGACGGCGGCAGCGGTCTCTTCTTCCGTAAGGCCGCCGACGGAGAGATAATCGCAGCCGAGGATCTGCTTTACAAACGTCGCTTTTTCAGTGTTTTCACCGCTTCGGGCCACAAACAGGATCTTTGCGTTCGGGTGATTGCGGCGGATCTGATCGCCGATGAACAGGCCTGTGGTGCCGAGGCCGTAGATCACGGTGCGGGCGAACGTATATTCCACCGCTTTTTCCATCGCCGCCGCGCCGGTAAGCCCCTCGTGCGCCGTTACCACGCGGAAATTCTGCGCCGCGCCGATATCGCACATGCGCTCGTGCTGGAACACCGCGCAAGCGTAAGGATCGGAAAACACCAGCTTTTTGGCAAGGGACAGGGGCAGCTTTTTGCAGCCCGCATATTTTTCGGGCAGCGGCAGCAGCATATCGGGATTGAAATAACCCCGGTCGCAGAAGATGCCGTCGGCGCCGTCGCACCCGTATTCAAAATAGGTTTCATCCTCGGTAAAGCGGGTGGGATCGAAGCTGTCGCCGCCTCGGATCAGCACAATGGCGAACCGGTTTTGCGACGGTACCCAAACCACGCCCTCGTGGCCGTTGATCAGGCGGGATTGCCCCGCGGGGAATTTGGGGCCCAGCTCCCCGCGCCGCCCCATGTGCATCAGCTCCATATCCGTGCCGCAGAAGCCGCAGAACACGGGATGAACCTCCACGCCGGTTTTTTCAGGCTCCCCGCGTAAACGGCGGCGGGGCGGATCGATCAGGTTGATTTCGCCGTACCGCAGCGGGCGGACGGGATCGTTAACAAAATAGGTTGCGTTTGTTTTCATACTATCACCTTCTTTTTTCTATCATATATGATTTTTGCGCAAAAAGCAATACGCAGCCGCGCAAGGTTGAAAAAAACGGGCGGGAACGGGAAGTTTTTATCAAAAAGAGTTGTTGTATGCGGGTGAGATATGCTATAATATAGCGAAAACGCAAAACAGCGCCATATCCGCAAAGGAGGCAAACGAGATGGCCGACCTGAACCGAAAACCGAAGATCGACAGCATCACCGGGCTGCGCGGGATCGCCTGCCTGTTTATTGTTTGCTACCATTATTTCTGCCTTTACGCGGACGACCGCGGGCTGGGCCTGTCCGCCATGCCCTTTGCGCCACATTCCGCTTTTTTCTTCGCCTACAGCAAAAACGCGGTGGAGCTGTTCTTTATGATATCGGGTTTTTTGACGGCCTACCATTACCGAGACCGCTTTCGTGAGACCGCCCCGGGGACGTATATCAAACGAAATTACACAAAGCTGTTTCTTCCGTCGCTGGCGGCTACCCTCTGGGCGGCGGCGAATACGGCGATATGGCTGAAAACGGTACCGGGAAGCGAAGCCTACGTTACGCAGCCCACGCTTTTGCGAAGCGTGCTCTCTGCGCTGATGGTAAACACCGGCTGGTTTACCTCCCTGCAGCGCACCGGGCTGCCGCTGAACAGCACCATGTGGTTTGTAAACGTGCTGCTGCTGTGCTATCTGCTGTATTACGCCATCGGCAAGCTGGCAAAGCGCCCTGCGCTCTATATCGGCCTGAATGCGGCCATGGCGCTGCTGGGATGGTTCTGCCTCACGTTTACGCCGGGGCTGCCGTTTCTGTGGTCCCTCAACGGGCGCGCCTATGCCACCTTTTTTCTCGGCGTGCTGCTGTGTGAATTCCAGACCCGGGCGGCGGAGAGCACAAAACAGACGGCAAGCATCGTATGGGCCGTATTGATGGCCGGCGTACTGATCGCCCGTTTGCTTCTGGGGTACGACGCCGTATTCGGCAGGCTGGGCCCTTCCGCCTACGTGCGTTATTTTGAATTCTTTGCCGCGCCCGGACTGCTGCTGGCGGCGCTGAACCTGCCCCCCGTGCGCAGGCTGCTGCAGCTGAAGCCCGTTTTATGGCTGGGCGAGTTATCCACAGCCGTATATTTTGTACATAACGCTCTGATGCAGGATTACGCCATCGTGAGCGACCGGCTCGGCGGGGCGATCCCCTTTTCGTCACCCCTTATATTTGCGGCGGTGCTGCTGAGCGTATTGCCCGCCGCAATGCTGTTCCGGTGGCTGAACGATAAGGCGTACGGACTTGCGCAGGCGCTTTTCAACAAAATTCGTCAAAAGAAACCAACAGGAGAACGATCATGAATATTCAAAGCCTTTCCGTATGCGTGCCTGCGAAAAGATGCATCAACGACTGCAAATTCTGCTGCAGCAAAATGCATACCGCAGATTACGACGACCTTTTTACCGACATCAACGGCTTTGCCGACTATGCGGACGACATGCGCAAGCGCCTTGCCTATGCCAGAGAAAACGGCTGCAACACCTGCATGCTCACCGGCAACAACGAGCCCCAGCAGAACAAGGAATATCTGCGGGTGTTCAGCGAGGTGAACCGTTCGCTGCCGCAGCCCTTTCTGAACATTGAAATGCAGACCTCCGGCGCGTTCATTGACGCGGATTTTCTGTCCTTTTTCAAAAACGCCGTTGGGGTGACCACCGTTGCGATCTCCGTTGCGTGCCTGGACGACGACGCGGCAAACCGGGAAATGATACAGACCAAAGACGACGCGCTCCGCCTTGCCGCGCTGTGCAGGGAGATCAAAAAACGGAACATGAACCTGCGCATCTGCCTCAACATGAACGACGGCATTCTGGCGCACCACGCCTATACCCCCGAAAGCGTCATTTCGCTTTGCGGCGCGCTGCAGGCGGATCCGATTTTCTTCA
>CAMOVW010000206.1 GCA_946627725.1 uncultured Clostridia bacterium | reverse complement strand
AAAGGTTTCGGAAGCGAAAATATGAGCAGAATCAAAATGTTTAATCCTTCCGCAAAAACAGAAGATATTGTTGCATTTGTTGCAGAAACCGTAAATATCGCAGATGCGAAACCATGTCCTCCGGTTGTGTTGGGGGTAGGTATCGGCGGTGATTTCGAGTATGCTGCGTTATTGGCAAAAAAAGCGCTTTGCCGCAATGTGGGCAAAAGAAACGCGGATCCTTTTTATGCCAATCTTGAGCTCAAAATGCTTGACGCCGTAAATGCGTTGGGAATCGGAGCTCAGGGGTACGGCGGAGATATTACAGCGCTTGCCGTAAATATAGAAACATATGCGACACATATCGCCGGGCTGCCCGTTGCAGTGAATATTGGATGCCATGTAACACGGCACGTAACTGTAGAGATATAACGTTCTGTTTAACAATACATACAAAAACCAAAGTAATCGCAAAACACAATCTGTTCAAAATTGTTAAAAAAGACTTTACAATAAAAGACTTGTGTGTTATAATATAATTGAATCGAAAGGAAGGGCGGGTGCAGAAATTTTATTTTTTCGCATCCGTCTGCGCTTTTCGGATCAAAAGTTCACCAAAGGAGATGTGATCTATGAACATCACTGTAGTAGGCAGGAAATGCACGCCCAGAGATTCTTTTAAGGAGAGAGCGGATAAAAAACTCGCAAAACTCGATAAATTTTTCGGCGATGAAGCCAACGCAAAGGTGACCGCCACAGTTGAAAAGAAATATCAGACCGTTGAGGTCACCGTAGAAAACAGCGGAATGTTCTTCCGTGCACAGGCGAAGGCCGAGAATATGAACGACGCTTTGGATCAGTGTGTGGATCTGTTGATCCGTCAGATACGCAAAAACCGCACTAAGCTTGAAAAGCGTTTCCGCGGCGGCGCAATACCGGACCTTGAAGCGGCAGAAGAGATTGAAGAAGAGACCCAGTACGACGTTGTTCGTACAAAAGTTATTCCCTTAAAACCGCAATCTGTTGAAGAAGCAATATTGCAGATGAATATGCTGGGGCATCAGTTTTATATGTTCCGTAACGCTGCCGACGGTAACGTTGCTCTTGTTTATTCCCGTGAAGACGGCGGTTACGGGTTAATCGTTCCGCAGGAATGATTGAAATAAAATACTTGCTTTTCATTTGAAAAAGCTTGACAAATGCATGTATAAAATGTAAAATTTAATAGCGGGGCTGCGGAACTTGTTTGTTCCGTAGCTCCTTTTGTATAAATATTTACTTTTTCTGAAAGGTAATAATTGAATATGGAAACAGTTAGCAAGTATTTCGGCGCGCACGTATTTAACGATACGGCAATGAAGGAAAGGTTGCCGAAGGATACCTATCATCTGCTGCAGCAAACAATCAAAAACGGCAAGCATCTTGAGCTCGGCCTTGCCAATGTTGTTGCGAACGCTATGAAAGATTGGGCGATTGAACACGGCGCAACGCATTATACGCATTGGTTCCAGCCGCTGACCGGTATCACTGCAGAAAAACATGACAGCTTTATTTCGCCCGCAACCGGCGGTAAAGTGATCATGGAGTTTTCAGGCAAAGAATTGATACAGGGCGAGCCGGATGCTTCTTCTTTTCCGTCCGGTGGGCTTCGCGCAACTTTCGAGGCGCGCGGGTACACCGCTTGGGATGCAACTTCTTATGCTTTCATTAAGGATAATACGCTGTGTATCCCAACCGCATTCTGCTCTTATGGTGGACATGCGTTAGACAAAAAAACTCCGTTGCTGAGATCTATGCAGGCGTTAAGCAGACAGGCTTTACGTGTTGTAAAGCTGTTTGGCAATGAGGACGTACGCTTTGTTGAAACAACCGTCGGCGCCGAGCAGGAATACTTTTTGATCGACAAGTCGGTTTTCGAAAAAAGAAAAGACCTCATTTATACCGGTCGCACACTTTTCGGCGCGAAGCCTCCAAAGGGTCAGGAACTTGACGACCATTATTTCGGTGCGATAAAACCCCGTGTGCTTGCTTATATGAAAGAGCTGGATGAAGAGCTCTGGAAACTCGGAATACTCGCAAAAACCGAGCATAACGAAGTTGCGCCTGCGCAGCATGAACTTGCGCCTATTTTTACGACCACAAATATTGCAGCCGACCATAATCAGCTTACCATGGAGCTGATGCAAAAAATAGCAAAAAAACATGATATGGTTTGCCTGCTGCATGAAAAACCTTTCGCAGGAGTAAATGGGTCCGGCAAGCATAATAACTGGTCTTTGAGCACAGATACGGGGATCAATCTTCTGAATCCCGGTGAAACGCCTGCTGAAAACGCACAATTCCTGTTGTTCATCTGCGCGGTTATCAAAGCTGTGGATGATTATCAGGATCTGATCCGTATCAGTGTAGCTTCCGCCTCAAACGATCACCGTCTCGGGGCGAACGAGGCGCCTCCTGCAGTGGTTTCGATATTTTTGGGTACGGAACTTTCCGAAATTCTCGACGCAATTGAAAAAGATGTGCCGTACGGCTCCAAAGAAAAAGAAATGCTGCGCATCGGCGTTCACACGCTGCCGAAGTTTCCCAAGGATACGACGGATCGGAACCGAACTTCGCCCTTTGCCTTTACCGGCAATAAATTTGAATTCCGCATGCTTGGTTCATCCGCGTCTATTTCCGATGCAAACGTGATGATCAATACCAGTGTTGCTGACGCCTTGATGCAGTTTGCAGATATCCTTGAACAATCCGATGATTTTGAAGCTGATCTTCATATGCTGATCAGAAATACGATCAAGGCGCATAAACGTATTATTTTTAACGGAAACGGTTATGACGATCAATGGGTAAGAGAAGCGGAAGAACGCGGTTTGCTGAATCTAAAATCAACGCCAGATTGTTTGCCGTATCTTTTGCACGATAAGAATATTAAGCTGTTTACGCGGCATAAAGTGTTTTCTCTTGAAGAACTGAAGGCGCAGTATGATATCCAGATGGAAGGATACTGCAAAATTATTAACATAGAAGCCCTTACGCTGCTGAATATGGTAAATAAAGATATCCTTCCCGCAGTCTCTGGTTTTATCGGCGAATTGGGACGTACATATCAGCAGAAAACCGCTATGCCCTTCGCTGCGGATGTTTCTTATGAAGAAGGTCTTATAAAGGAGCTTTCCGCTTTGTCCGGCAGCCTGTATCAAAAAAAGGTTTCGTTGGAGCAGGCTATGGAAATAAGAAATGATTTTGCTGATATCGGAGCGCAGGCGCGTTATTACAGAGACGTGATTTTCGCTTCTATGAATGATATCAGAACCGTGGTGGACGAAATGGAAGATAAGACGCGTTCAACGGCTTGGCCATATCCGACGTACGGCGCAATATTGTTCAGTGTAAAATAATAGAGTATGCAGGTATTTGATTATTCTTATTATCAGAAGAGCGCAGAATATGTGAAATCAGTCATATGCGATACCCCTGATATCGGCGTTGTGATCGGTTCGGCTTTGGGGCGTTTTACGGATATTATACAGAACCCTGTCGTCATTGATTATTCTGATATCCCCAATTTTCTTGTATCTACGGTAAAATTTCACGACGGTAAGTTAATATTCGGCAGAATCGGAGAAAAAAATGTGCTGTGCATGTCCGGCAGATTCCATCTTTACGAGGGGTATTCTATGGCGCAGCTCTCCATTCCCATGCGGATGTTCCGTCTGCTGGGAATTAAAAAGGTGATACTTACAAATGCTGCCGGGGTGGTGAATGCGGATTATTGTCCCGGTGATTTTATGCTGATCAGGGACCATATCAAGCTTACATCTTTGAGTCCTCTGACCGGCCCCAATATTGAGGCTTTCGGAGATCGCTTCTTTGATGTAAGCGATATGTATTCATCCTCGCTGCGCGATAAAGCGCTGCGTATTGCAAATGAAATGCGCCTTTCTGTGCATGAAGGTGTATATATGTATTTCGCAGGGCCGCAATTTGAAACGCCTGCGGAAATACGAATGGCGTCGATTCTCGGCGCTGATGCGGTCGGTATGTCTACGATACCTGAAGCGCTTACCGCGGCGCATTGTAAAATGCAGGTGCTCGGTATTTCGGTGATAACAAACATGGCTGCGGGTATCGTGCCCGCTGCGCGTCTTTCGCACGAAGAGGTTGCAGATACGGCGACGCGTATCGCCGAAGATTTTTCTGAATATCTAAAAAGGGTGATTAGCGAATTATGAAAACTCTCTATCAACATGCCGATATACTAATCTTTGAAAATGATAAATTCGGCGTTTTAAAAAATGCTTTCCTCGGGGTGGAAGACGCTCATTTTTGCTATGTTTCATCTGAGCCGCCTTCAGAGGAGTATGATGTAAAAAAAGAAATGTGCGGCAAACTGATCGCTCCTGCATTTTACAATTGCCATGCGCATTCTCCAATGGTTCTTCTGCGCGGCGTGGGGAGCGATCTGCCTTTGCAACAGTGGCTTTTCGAAAAGGTATTTCCGATAGAGGACCGCCTTACGGAGGAATGTGTTCGTGTTGGAAGCGATCTTGCGATTCTTGAGATGATCGCAGGCGGAACCGTTGGTTTTTCCGATATGTATTTTTTCCCCGATCAAACAGCTCAGGCTGCTGTTGACGCCGGCGTGAAAGCAAATATCTGCCGTGTTATACAGGATTTTGCCGGCGCTCCATGGGAGCAGGCGCAGATGCGTTTGGATGAATCTACTGTTTTGTACAATAAATGGAACGGCGCAGCAGATGGACGGATATTGGTCGATTTTTCAGTTCATGCGGAGTATACCTGCAGTGAGAAAGCGACACGTGCATGTGCTGAGCTGTGTAAAGAATATGCCGGAAATATGCATATACATCTCAGTGAAACCGTATCGGAGCATAATGCTTGTATTGATAAATACGGTAAAACGCCTGCGAAATGGTTCTATGACCTCGGTGTTTTTGATTCCCGTGCATTTGCCGCGCATTGTGTTGCTCTTGATGACGCTGATATGGATCTGCTGAAAGAAAAGGGAGTCAGTGTTGTACATAATCCAACAAGCAATATGAAACTCGGCAGCGGTTTTGCTCGGATCCCCGAAATGCTTGACATGGGGATCAATGTGTGCTTGGGTACAGACGGCGCCGCCAGCAATAATAACCTGAATATGTTTGAAGAAATGCACCTTGCTGCAGTAATTCATAACGGTATTAAACAAGATGCGTCCGTTATGCCTGCATCCACTGTATTGAGAATGGCTACCGCAAACGGCGCTATGGCACAGGGGCGGTTTGATTGCGGCAGCATCAAACCGGGCAATCGGGCTGATTTTGTTGCAATTGATATGGATAAGCCGCATCTTACGCCGTGTATCGACGTGACCGCTTTAATGGTGTATTCGGCTCAGGCGTCCGATGTTTGTATGACTGTTTGTGACGGCAGGGTCCTTTTCGAAAACGGCGTTTATTATACGGTGGACAAAGAAAAAGTACTGTATGATGTGAACCGTATACTGAAGATCCTTTATGATTGAACGGAGTTGTTTTTATGGAACGTGCAGATTCGCAGCTCGCTTTTATGCTTCGCTATGAGAACATCGCATGGTATGAAAACGGCGCTGTAAAGATACTGGACCGCCGTGTTTATCCACGCGAGCTTCGTTATGTTACCTGCAAAAAATACGGCGAAGTGATAACCGCTCTTCAAAATATGGTTACGCAAAGCGCGGGACCGTATACTGCAGCGGCTGCGGGTATGGCGCTGGCGGCTTATGAGTGCCGCGATATGGATCTGAATCATCAGCATCGCTTCTTGGCTGAAGCCGCGCACAATATTGCAAATGCGCGGCCTACCACAGCGAGGCGGATGTCTCTGATTACAAATGCATGTTATGAAGCTGCCCTTGCAGCGTTGAAAATAGGAGATAACGTTAGCGACGCGATCATGCGGTATCTTGTTTCCGCAAACAATCGGCGTTATAATAAGGTGTACGCAATGGCACGGCATCTTGTTTCCGTGATTCCTTCGCACGGCGCAGTAATGACGCAATGCTTCGGTGAAACCGTTGTTGGGCAAATGTGCCGTGTGCTGAAAGAGAACAATAAACAGGATGTGCGTATTTTTTGCCCTGAAACGCGTCCTTATTTTCAAGGGGCTCGGTTAACGGCCACTGTATGCCGCGATATGGGGATGGACGTTACGGTGATCACCGATAATATGCCTGCAAGCGTAATCAAAAATGAAGGTGTCGATGTGTTTACTTCCGCTGCGGATGCTATTTGCATGGATGGCAATGTGATCAACAAAATCGGAACTTACCAGATTGCGATTTCCGCAAAATATCATGGTATTCCGTATTTTGTAACCGGCGCTCCCGATGCGGTTCATCCGAATGTGAAAGATGTTCGTATTGAACAGCGCGAT
>CAMOVW010000205.1 GCA_946627725.1 uncultured Clostridia bacterium | reverse complement strand
TTATTCGCGTTCAGCGTTGCGCCGTCGCAGAGAAGCAGGTTGACGTTATCGCCCTCAACGGCGACCCTGTCGCCGAAAACGACGTCGCTGGTCAGAACGTACCAGCTGTTCGTCCATTCGGTAACGCTCCTGTCAAGAGTCGTATAATCGGCAATCGGCTCCTGCGCCTCGCCCTGCGCGTCCACGTATTCGATCGCTTCATCCGCGAATACCGCGACCGGCGCGGCGGTCAGCAGCAGCAAAGCAGACAGCATGACCGCGAGAATTTTATGTAACCGTGTGGTTTTCATAAGTATACCTCCGGAACTTATAATTCACAATTTATTATAATATGCTGCGTCCAAAGGATGTCCAAAGAAAACCGCCCTTTTTACGAAAAAAAGAGCGGTCTGAGTAATATTATTAATATTTAATGAATTTGCCTTTTTGTTGCCTCACGATCCAGCGCGCCTTCAGAAATGCTGGCCCAGGAATAGGCGCTCATGTATTTTCCGCGATAGGCGTTCACAGCGTCGCAATCGCCGGAGTAAAACAGATAAACGTCGCAGAGAAATGTTTCCGGCCTCATGCGGAGTATTCCTTTTTCCATCTCCACAATTTCCGGAATCCCGTATTCACGAAGCGTCTCCCGCAAAGAACGAATGTATACGTCAATCTGTTTTTGCATCTTGCGGTCATATGGCCGGTCTTCCCAAACGGCGGCGAACAGCTCGGCGCGGGTTGCGCCGGCACCCTGCTTATCCACAAGAAAGGCAAGGATCTCTTTCGCTTTTGCAAGTTTGAATCCCACCGGTTTCCCGTCCACGTAGACGTCAAACTCGCCGAAGGTCGTGATCCTGATATGCGTGGGGCCGGGAGCATGCGGAGCGCGGCAGACATAAGCGATCTCCGCCGCCAGCTTTTCCTGCGATACGGGCTTGAGAAGATACCCTGCAGGATGGACCTCGTATGCGTCGAATGCGTACTCCTTATATGCGGTAAGGAACAGGATCGCCGTTTGCGGTGTGATTTCTTTGATCCGTGCAGCCAATGTGATCCCGTTGATCTGAGGCATGTTGATATCCAGCACGGCAAGCTCCGTGGGGTGGCTTTTGATCCATTCCAGCGCGTCAAACGCATCAGTAAAGCCGGTCGCGTCTTCTACCCCTGGTACGAGCTGGCACTGATTTACGGTATATTCTGCAGCCAAAGGCTCGTCGTCCACGCAGATCACATGCATTTGGGTCCCTCCTTTATCTGTTTATTCGATGCGTCCGGAATCAGCAGCGTAACGGAAGTGCCGTTTCCCGGCGCGCTCTTCAGCGTCACAGTGCCCTCGCAAAGCAGCTCCACACGGCTTCTCACGTTTTCAATTCCGATATGCGATCTGTCGGAAGTTTTCAGCCCGTCGGGATCAAAACCCACGCCGTTATCCTCCACGGTGATACGGTGAAAATCCGCTTCGCGAACGGCGGTTACCGTCACGAGGGCATCCTTTCTGCCGCGAACGCCGTGGCGGATCGCGTTTTCCACAAGGGGCTGGACCGTTAAAGCGGGGAGCGTGAAATCCCTGTCTTCGATCCGGTAGTCCACACGAACGTTCGGGAAACGCTGTGTTTCAATTTCCGCATACAGCCGGGTATGCTCCAGCTCCTTTGAAAACGGGATCAGATCCGCATCGTTCAGAATATCCAGATTCTGCCGCAGATAGCTGCTGAAATTTTCCAGCGTACTGTCCGCCAGCGGCGGATCCTTTGCATACAAGGCGCGAATGGTATTGAGTGCATTGAACAGAAAATGCGGACGGATCTGCGTCATCATGATTTTTACGCGCTGCGCGGCTTCTATGTCTTTTTCGCGCGCGTGGACGAACTGAAAGTGCAGCCAGATATAGTAAAATACAACGCCCGCAACGATGGCAATCGTCAGGAATGAAACCGGCTGCGGCTCCATGCCAACGCACTGATCGAGCGCAAGGGCAGCAATGATGCAAACCGCAACAAAAACGGGGATCAGCTGTTCGAGTTTTTTTGTTTCACGAAAGAGAAAAAGCGAACGCAACAGCAATAAAGCCAACAGGACCGCGCTGAGTATGAAGCTGCTGATCCACAGCGGTCCGCGCAGAAAAGCGAAATCGAATTCCCGTATCTGGAAACACCATTTCGTTAAGGGCGAACTGAAATACAGCGCCGCGTTGACCCCGGCAGACGCCCACAGCGGCCATTTTTTGCCGTCCGGTTGTACGATTTGCAAAAACAGGATCAGGATCACTGGGCGTACGGCAAAACCGTAAGCGGAGAGAAAACCCTTCAGAAGCAGACCCGTGCGGCTGACAAACAGATCGTTATCCCAAAGATTCTGAACGATTAGGGTCGCGCACAACGCCAGAATGATCAGCATGATTTTTCGGTGATCCCGCCGGAGGTACGAATCTACAACGACCGTAAACACAAGTCCGAAAAGCAGAAGAACCAGAGGAAAAAGCGCCGTCAGCGTCCCGAAACCGATCGTCATATCTGTCTGTCCCCCCCCAACATTGCGTATTCCGACGATTCTCATTATAGCAGATTGCGAGAAGGATTTCAAGAGGGACTGCCTGCGCTGTGACCAATAGCAAATCGTTTCTCAATAGCATGTTTTCTGTGTATAAATAATAATTTTTTTTATATAAATCCTCTATTTTTTTGGACATCCTTTGGACAGCGACTGTTATGATGGCTTTGGACAAAAAACTTCGGAGCGAGGGCACAGGGGTGGATGGCGTACCTGAACGGCATGTACGGCTATGGCTGGGGCGGACAGGACACGTGGAGCTATCTTAACCCTTACGGTGAAAACGAAGACAGCGACGACGGCGTCGATACGGTCACTGCCGATGAAAAACAGGCTGCCACCTGGCGCGACGCGCTGGACTACCCGAGTACTTATCAAACGGGATATATGCGCTCCTTTTTGGAGGACGGCAAATGGTGGGAACTGATCCCGCGCTTTGACGACGAAGGCTGGTTTATGCCCCATGGAGGGGTTTACGGCCTGTGCGCCGCCAATGAGGACCGATCTGAAATTGTGTTGTATTTCTATTCCTTTGCTGACCCTTCCGTTGCCGAACGGCCCAACACGGATTCCCGTGGCGGCAAGGAAACCGGAACACTCGGTCATTTAAAACCGCTTGCCAGATACGAGTATCAGTGGTATGATCCTATCAGCGGAGAATACGGAAGGATAGGGGCTTTCCGAGCGTCGGCGCTCGGCACGTACTGCATCGGCGAAAAGCCAACGGCCACCGACTGGGCGCTCAGGATCACGCCCGCGCCTTTGCCCTTCGGAGAAGCATTCGGGGAATTCACTTCCCGTATTTTTTCATCAAAACAGAAAGCGCAGGAGGTCGACGATATGAAGCTCCCGGACGGAGACTTTATCTGTATTTTTCCCGATATGGGCGTGTGCGATCCGCATGTGCATATCTATAACGGCAAGGCGTGGCTCTTTTCTTCGCATGACAGAGGCCCAGGCCAGCCGATCTTCCGCATGGACGACTGGCGGATCTTCTCTTCGGATGATTTGGTGAATTGGAAATTGGAAGAGACAGTTCATCCGGAGGACACCTTTCTCGGACAATGCGAAGAATGCTACGCGGTGGATTCCGCCGAGCGAAACGGCAAATACTATTTCTATTTTTCACAGCAGCAGTATCAGACCGGCGTGATGGTGAGCGAAAAAGGCCCCGCGGGGCCGTATAAAGACGCACTGGGCGCGCCGCTGCTGCCGCCGCGCCTCGCCGAAACGCCTTCTTACGATCCCACCGTTTTCATTGACGACGATGAAAACCAAACGCCATATATCATGTGGGGCTATACGCTCGGCGCCGACCATTATTACATTGCGCGTCTGAACGAGGATATGATCTCACTCGCCGAGGAACCGAAAATGGTAGAGATCGAAAACGGTTGGCAGAACGACGCCTGTTGGATCTCTAAATTCGGCGGCGTGTACTATCTCAATTCGCATGAGGGCGATTACGCCACGAGCGACAATATCTATGGGCCGTATACGTACCGCGGAAAGATCTGCCAGGATTGCTTTACCGATCACGGCACGTTCTTTACGTTCCACAATCAGCTTTACTTCACATACGCTGTGCCCGAGAATTTCGGAAGCGACGAACCGCTGGACCGTTATTACCGCACAATGAAGATCGTCTACGCGCACCTGAAAGACAACGGCGAGATTGTAACGGACGATTTTATCAAAAAGGTGGGCGTTGGGCAGTATAACGCGAAATGGGATGAGATCAGGGGCGAATGGTTTTTTGACGCGTCGGACGGTATTGTCAAAAAAGAAAACGACGACGGCTTCGAGCTGCGCGGCATTGTGGACGGCATGCATCTGACCTTCCCGAATATTAAAAATATGCCTGAAAACGCGACTCTGCGGATATGCGTTTCCAACGGCAATGATACCCCTTGTACGGTGGAAGTCCGCAAGAAGAATGAAAAAGGCAAGCTCCTCGGTACGTGTACTGTCGGGAACACAGGGGGCTTTGACAAGTATCAGACCTTTGATATCGGACTGAAAAACAACGCAGGCACGCTGGGGCTGTGCTTTGTATTCAGAAGCGACGCCCCCGAAGCGCTGCGGTTTGACATGTTCAGCTTTATAGAGAACACAGGAAAGGATGAATGACCATGAAAAAAACCATATCCGTTTTATTGACCGCGTTGCTCCTGCTGGGGTTGTCCGTACCGGCGTTTGCCGCGTCGGTTTATGAATCCTATCGGATCCCATCCGGTTCTATGCGTATGATCGCGCACACCGGTTATTCCGCCGTTGCTCCCGGGAATACAATTCCTGCGTATGAAGCAGCCGGAAAAAGCGATTTCTGGGGCGCTGAGTGTGACATTCAGCGAACCAAAGACGGCGTATGGATCCTGATGCACAACGACACCGTTGACGACATGACGGACGGAACGGGAACGGTTTCGGAATTGACTTATGCCGAAATCATGGAGTTCAACGTCGACGTCGGAAACGATATCGAAAGCTATCCCGGGCTGAAGATCGCAACGCTTGAAGAGTATCTCGACGTGTGCAAACAATACGGACTGCACCCTGTTATTGAAATCAAAGCCAACGCCGATCCGGCATATATGAATGAGGTCGTCGAGATCCTTTCTGCCCGCGAAGAGAAGGATATGTTCGTTGTTATATCATTCGGCAGGGAGATTTGTGTTTGTATAAAAGAGCTTATGCCCGAACTGCCCGTTTATTATCTCATCGGCTTTGAAAACGTTTCGCAGGAGGACATTGATTTCGCCGTTGAGAACCATCTTGACGGCATGGATATCCACGTCTTCCTTCCTGATGATTATGTCAACGCCGTGAAAGCGTCGGGACTTGATATCATCGTCTGGACGATCGACGATCTCGACAATGCGGAGAGGTTTTATAAACTCGGCGTGAATGCAATCACTTCAAACTCCCTCACGCAGGAACAACCGCAGGGAAACCTCTTTCAAAAAATGATCTGGTGGCTCCGCGATATTTTTGCCTGCATCAAAAGCTGTTTCTCAAACATATTCAAAACAAATTGTCCCTCCTAAGAAAGGACAGCAACGAAATGAAACAGTATGATATCGCGGCCTATATCTGGCCGTCCTACACCGGGAAAGAGCCCCGCGCCCGGCAGTTCTGGGAGCAGGGCATCGGCGAATGGCAATCGGTGCTGAGCGCTGAAAAGCGGACCGAGGATCAGATCCTTCCGAGAAAGCCGTTGTGGGGCACAGTGGATGAAGCCGACCCCGCCGTGATAGAATTCCAGATCAAAGAGGCACTGCGGCACGGTGTGAACGTGTTTATTTACGACTGGTACTGGTACGACAGGCGTCCATTTTTAGAGCAGTGCCTGGATGAAGGCTTCCTCGGTGCGAAAAACAATACGGATATGCAAGCTTATTTTGTATCTTCGGCTCTAAGCAGATGAATAACGGTCTTTTGGATGCTGCCGGGCAGAAAATGAAAAATAGATATTCAATAATTCGACAACCCTCCACCTGTTTGGTATGATGGAAATACCAAACAAGCGGAAGGTTTTGTATTATTGAAAAGATTATTATTGAATAAAATAATCCAAAAAAAGCGAAAAAGAAGAAAGATGAACAGAAATAAACGAACAAATGTTCCATTTCACACATTATTTTTTGTTCGCATCGCTTGAAAAATCACTTGATATTTAATATAATGTATTATACGTATCGATTTAGCTCAGCCGGATACAAGAAGTAGCAACAGCCCTTGACAATCTTGAAAAGAGTTGTTCAGGACAAAACCTGCGATTAAAGCGAAAACAGTATTCATCCAAATAGGGTTGATAGTTTTCAAAGCTGCCATGAGAGGTATCAAGCAAGAATGCCTTTGCTGAAATGCCGCGTTTATCCGTAGCACAAAGGTATATCGCCCAAAACCAAGTTGTGAGCGGCAAG
>CAMOVW010000204.1 GCA_946627725.1 uncultured Clostridia bacterium | reverse complement strand
GGCTTTCATTTCTTTCGCGCCCTGTTTCACGACGACCTTTACGGCTTCTTTGACGCCTTCCGAGACGTCGTTCCCGTAGTCGCGAAGAATGTCCTGGATTGCTTGCTGGAACTGATCCGGCTTAACCTTGCGCGCCATTGGTGCCTCCCTGTCTTTCGACATAAAGCTCGATCACGTCGTTCTTCCCCCGGAACGTCCGATAGACCGCGTAGCGCTTGCCGTCGTATTCGACGACCCGCTCGTTCTGATAATCCCCGAAGAAGATCAGGAACTTATATTCCGGGTTCAGACCGTTCCGGCCCGCTTCAAAGAACTCGTTCCGGGTGATGCTTTCGACCTGGCAGAAGATTTCGCATTCGGTCGTATAGACTAACTGCATGACGCCGTTGTCATCGCGCTCATACGATTGCCCGATCAGCTTCAGGACGTCAGACTTATCCATTAGGCATCCCCCCAGTCCGTATAGCCGGTGGCCATGGAGAGCTGCGCCTTTTGCTCATCATAGGATTTCTTCAGCCGGTCATAATCATCCGGGTCCCCGAAATGACAAGCCACATAGGTGATGGCGGCCGTCTCGACCAGCGGAGTCAGCTCTTCCGGGATCACCACACCGGCAACGCCCATATCCAGCATGGCGGAATCGAGCAGATCCGAAACCTCGGAATCAAAGGCGTCCGTCTTGATCCGCCTGGCTAATTTAGTTTTCTCAATTAGTGTTGTCGATGCCATGATTCACCCCTTTGTTAAGAAGAGGCCACGGGCGCACCCATGACCTCCTCCAAAGTTAATGTTTACTGACCGTCGTTGCCACTCACTACGGATTCGATGTCAACGAACGCATTAGGCGCTACAACGCCAATGCCGACATACATCCGGCCAAGGATTCTTACAAGGTCCTGGGTCATCAGCGTGGTATCATCGAATTTGATGTTGATCTCTTCGCCGCTCGGGAAGTTCGCGAGAGCGCCGTGGCCAAGGTCACCAACGATTGCGTAAGTTTTCGTTTCAGTCGGATCATAGGCTTCTACTGCGTTGCTGAAGATGACCGGCAGACCCTCGAACGGATCCACAGCATAAGGAGCAGCGTACTGTGCAGCCTTAAACGCCGACCAGGTAGCCTTATTCATGATGATTACCGGATCAGATGCCTCATCACTTAACAGGCCAAGCGCCTGGGCGATGGTGCTAACGCTGATATTGGCGGAAATGCTCGGGACCGCAGGGCCGTCTTCGTCGTCAACCAGGCGGATAATATCGCCAACAAGCATAGCCCCGGCAGCTTTCGCGATCTGATAGGTCAGTTCGTCGTAGATGTAATCCAGGAACGCCGTCCCACGCAGATCAAGAGCTTCATCAGATACGCTGATCCACTTCTTGATGCTGATAGGAGTAAGCTGGACAGTCCCAAGGACAAGATCTTCCTCGGCAACGGCAGCGCCACCCTCAAGATGTGGAACAGCAGGAGAAGCCGACTTCTCAAAGCCAACCTTCAGATTGCCCTTAACATAAGCCTTGCGAACCCGGCTCATGATGCCATCACGCTCCCAGGCGGTCTTTGTGATTTCATAGACGTAATCCGGCACCGCAACAGTTCCGTTGGTTGCGTTCGTGGACAGCAGCGCACGGCACTCGGTCGGGTCTTCCGTCTTGATGTATTCCGCAAAGGCGTCAATATATTCTTTAGAATTTCTGATTTCGTTTTCGTTCATTTCTTTTCTTTCCTCAACTTTCGCTTTTTCGATCACTTTGCCTTCGCCGCTGGCAACCGCCGCACGGACCTCTGCCTTTTTCGCTTCGGCAGCCTTGCGGTTTTCCAGTTCGGCTTTGATTTCGCGCGCCTCTACTTCGAGCGCGTCAAGATCAGCGTCGTCGTTATCCAGTTCGGCTACGATGGCCGCCTGGCGTTCTTCGAGCTGTTCGATCGTCATATCTTTCAGTTCCATGTCTTAAACCTCCGATAAGATTCTGATTTTCTGTTTCTTGCGTTCAACCGCACGGCGTTCGGCTTTGGCGCTCTCCAGCGATGCCTTTGCGCTCTCCAGCGCATCAGCAAGACCTCTTGCCTGGATTGATGTCGCTTCATATGCCGGGAATGTCACCGCGCTGACTTCGAACACTCGCGAGATGCTCGTTATCGTACGGATCGGATAATCGCTATCCAAGCCATCCCAGGCGTCACCGTCGACCGTGTACATGAACGACATACCAGTGATGTCGCCACGGCTAACGGCGGAATACAAAGATTTAGCTTCGGCGTTGTTTTCGGTATCCAGGTCGACGCGGATCGTAAGCCCCGAACCGGGAACGACCGAAAGCTGCATCGTAGAATTGGCGTTATTATTCCGGCTGCGAGCCAGCGGTATCATATCGGTGTTATGATTCACTAAAAAGCGAACGTCCCGGAGATCCGTATCGTCGAGCGCGCCGTCGGCTATGATCTCTTTGTACCAGCCGATATCCGTTGGTTCGTCAAAGACGATTGGCTGGCCGGTTATGATGCTTCCGTGATCCTCGTCCTGTTCGGCGCGGACCTCGAAATTAAACGCCCTGATTTCCTTCTTCAGTTCCATTGGTATCCTCCGTTATCTTTGAATCTGCGTTGTAGTATTCGCCGCGTATGATCCGTTCGTCGCCGCCTTCGACCGGCGGGAGATTCCAAATCTCGCGGACGTCGTTGATCGACATGATCCCGCGGTCGAGCATCTGACTCGATACGCTTAACTTTTCGGTATTGCTTAAATACTGGAGCCGGTTCGCCGTGGCGATGACCTGATTCCCTTCGGTCTGTTCACGGAGCGTGAAAAGCATCTTCGTCATGACCTCGGAGAACTGGATCGCGAACGGCTCGATAGCGCCCTCATAGAACGCGCTCCACGCATCGCCGTAGGCTCTATTGGTCAGAACGTCCTCGTTCACGCCGAAGTATTCGTAGACGTTTTCCTGTATGATCTTCATTTGTGCGGCGTTGACCACGAACGGCGAGCTGTCGATCTGTTTGATGTTCGTGTAAGTGTTAGGGAAGAGCAGAAGACCACCGGCTTTTGCTTCCTTCGCGAAATTCGTTTCGCTGAACCGGTTCGCCTCTTTCTTCAGGTCCTCGCTCTTTGTGAAGTTGTTCGCCTGGGCCATGAACCTATACGTCGCCGCTGACTTCACGCCTTCCTGAATGCCCTGATTCTGCATATGGATCAGGTCGAGCGTCGGAAGCAGCGCGTGATTGTCTTCGCCCATGAAGTCGCTCTTGTACTGGTATTTCGTCATGATCCCACAATACTCAAGTTCGATAGCCGCCTTCTCGCCGTTTGCGAATTCATACCGAAGGAACGGCGTCGCGTTCTCGCCTTTGCCGTACTGAACGATTTCGCACCGATGCGGGAGCGGGGTATAGATCCCGGACGGCTGACCGTAATCGTCGTAGACCGGCACGATAAACGCGGTGTTATGGACGTCAAGAAGCGTCGAAAGCCTGTACATGAACTGCGACCACGTTTGAAATCTGTTCGGTCCGTGCTTCAGCTTGTTTTGTAGCGCCGGACGCGCCGAACCCATGACGTCGATCTTTAACTTACTGATGTGCGTGGCACGTGCATTGATCGCGGCTCTGATTAAGTCGCTTTCGTACAGTCCTCCGGAATAGGACGTAAAGCGCGGCGTGTAGCCGTTCAGCATCTTAAAGATGCCTGTAAACTGTCCTTCCGGTTTTGGCCGGTTCTTGAAAATCGCATCAAATAAACCCATGTCATCCCTCGTTTTTTAGCCTTTCGCCAATGTCGGCGTAATGTTTCTGACGGACGGTCATCGCGTCCAGCAATGCCGCCGTGCCGTCTATGTGAAGCGTGGGAGAGAGCTTTACCAACTTCCCGCGCCCGCGTTCCGTGCTCATCTTGATCGCGCTGTTCAGAAGGTGCATCTTCAGAAGGTCGTTATCACCGATGCGAACGGCCCGGTCTTCTAATAGGCCTTGCGTCTCCTGAATTACTCCGTAAAGGTTTTCACCCTGGAACACATCATCCATATGGAACCCGTATCGCTCCATATCCTGTACAAGGTATTGAGCGCTGTACCGGTCATAGCCTACCCAAAGCGGATAGATCTGATATTGCTCGACCAGCGAAACGAACCAACGATAGCAATCGTTGTAGTCGACGAAGTTGTCGCCGGACAGCGTCAACAGTCCGCGCTGGACGTACAGGTTATACGGCACGCCGTCCCTTGCCGTCGCTTCGTCTATCTTTTCCGCCGGAAGGAAGAACTGGGCGAACACGTTTAGAACGCCGTCCTTCTCGATCACGGCGACGCAAGCGGTCAAATCTCGCGTCTGCGAAAGGTCGATGCCGCCGACGCAATAACTATCCCGGAAATCATCCAGCCGCAGCGGTTCGCCGCAAGCGTCATTGACGACTTCTGCCGGAAGCCAGGCGAGCGAACTGTTCTGTTTGATGTTGCAGTATTTCGTTAAGAATTCCGCCTTTTTCGAAAGGGATCCTTCCGCGACGGAAATCTCTTCGAGCAAATAATCGACAGGAACAGAAACGCCCAGGTTCGGATTGCTTTTTCGCAGCTCGTTTATATCGTTCCATTTGTCGACGTCGTCGATCATGTACAGGAATGGAAGCAGACGCTTTTCCTTGCTTTCACCAAGCAAGAACCGCGTCGAACGTTTCATTAGTTCGTCATAAATAGAGTCGTTTATATAGCCTGATGTCGAGATCGAGAATATGATCGGCTGCTCGCGCGCACCCGCGCCGGACTTTAAAACTTCATAAGCCTTTAACCCTTTGTCACCGATCCATGCGGCCAGCTCATCCTGAACGGATATGTGCGGGTTGAAGCCGTCCGAAGTACGATCCGACAACGCTATCTTTTGCAACGACGAATTCGTTTCGTCGATGTAGATATCTGACTTCCTGTGTTTAGTTTTCGGCAGCAGCTTTTTGTTCAGTTGCACCGTACGCCAAAACGCGCTGTAAACGATGTCGGCCTGGGCGACCTTTGGCGCTACGCAATAAGCGCGCGCGCCATATTCGCCATCGCCGTAAAGCATATAGGCAATAATCGCAGATGCTAAAAGCGTCTTGCCGTTCTTTCGTCCGACCACGACGAATACCTCGCGGAAATGTCGCGTTCCGTCCTCGTCCACGATGCCGAACATACAAGACAGGAGAGCTTTCTGCCATAGTTCCAGCTTCAGGAATCCCGGCGCCAGTTTGCCCTCTGTATGGCGACATTCTTTTTCGATGAAGTCGATGGCCTTATTAGCCTTCTTTTGATCGAAGAAAAATTCCCGTTGCTCAAGTCCGTGGATGATATTCGCATAGATCAGTCTGATCCACGATCCGACAGTTACGGAGCCGTCTGCTATCTGCTGATAGTATGTGTAAATCCAATTCTCATTCATGCCGCGCACCTTTTGCCGCGTTACATGAAATATGCGCGAGCTGAATATTATGCCAGGCGTGTTCGCCGCCTTTACTGATCGGAACGATATGATCGATCGACGGGTACAACCTGGAAGCGTATTTTTTCCCGTTAACAAAAACGACATCGTCCCAATCTGTCGGTTTCCCGCAAATAGAACAGATGCCGTTATATTTCTCGACGACCTTTTCGAGCGTGATATCGTGGTCTATGATTGCGGAGCGCATCTTGCTCCGGCGCCTGATCTCCCACGTCTTAACGTTCCCGTTGTTTTTCCATGATCCGCGCTGGCACTTATCCGAACAATACAGTTTTTGTTCGTTTGTTGTGTAAAAACGTTTCCCGCAAAACCGGCACGTTTTCTGAAGTACATCCTTCTTATGACCGTGGAGCCCGGCATCTCGAAGTACAGCAGAAACTACTGGCGTATTTACTCCGACAAGTTCAGCAATCTCTGAATGCTTAAACCCTTCTTCCCGCAGTCTTACAATTTCCCTGTTCCTGGCGTCCTTTTCTATCCTTGCCCGCGTCTTCGGGACGTGCTTTATGCCTTTATTCCTCAAAAAGCCTCTGACGCACATCGTAGAACTGTATCCAACGGCGTCCCGAATGTCTTCGAGACAATAGCCATCGGCGACCATCGTCATGACAAGGTTTTCACGTGCTGGATCGTGTTGATTATTCATAAATTACCGCCTTTAGTAATTGCCTTAAAATTAAATCGCCGAAGAAACGGTTAAGGCTGACCGCTTTCGTGTAGCTATCACTATCTCCGGCGATTTTTACGTATTTCGTTATAGCGAGAGGAATTTCACACTGCCCCCACCGGTCCCGAAGCCCAAAAAGAAAAAATAAAAAATGGGGGGGCTTCCGAAAAAATTTTCCCCGCCATTTTTTTAATTTTCCGCAATCACGGAACCGTTAGGTCCTATCGTGTATCGTTTCTTCACGCCGTCGTGCTCCTGTGCATGACATTCACGACATACCAGCTCAAGATTATCCCAGTTAAGCGTAATGCTTTCGTCGTTAATGTTCTCCGGCGTAAGGTAAATCTTATGATGCACGATAGCGCCCGGAACAATCTGCCCGCGCTTCCGGCAACGCTCACACAATC
>CAMOVW010000203.1 GCA_946627725.1 uncultured Clostridia bacterium | reverse complement strand
GGTTTCTGTGGACGAGAATGACAAGCCGTTCGACGATCAAAAAATGGCATATGTACGTGTGGATACGCACGGCGTTTCGTATGCAGAACCGGAAACAATTGCTGAATGATATAAAACAGTCCCTCATTTTTTGGTTATATTTTTCATTGAATTCACTTGATTTTTATATGAAAAAGTGGTATAAAGAATTTGGAAATATTATTTAATATTAGGAGGATACTTTAATGGGATGGATTATTAAAATGCTTCTCAAATTGTTTAAGCCCTTTGCTAAAATGATGATACTTGAAGCTTTGATTGGTTATCTTACAGATGCTGCCGATGAAGAGGAACCAACGGATAGCACCAGCGAGCCTGCTGCAGAAGAAGAAACTACATTAGGATAATTGTTTAAATTAAAATGATCCGCCGTGTGGCGGATCATTTTTTCTGATAACAAATAAATATTTAACAAAATAGTTTATAATTATTCGTTATTTTATATTGATTTATTACAGTATTGTCAGTATAATTATTTCATTATAATTAATTTTCAACAATAGGGAGATGTATATTTATATGGTTTATGACGTTGCGATTATCGGCGCCGGAGTGATCGGCGCCTTGACCGCCAGAGAATTATCCAGATTTCAGCTGCATATTGCGCTTCTGGAAGCCGAAAATGATGTCGCCATGGGCGCAACAAAGGCCAACAGCGGTATTGTTCACGCCGGTTTTGATGCGCTTCCCGGAACCTTAAAGGCAAAGTTTAATGTAAAAGGCACGGCAATGATGCCGGAATACTGCAAAGAACTGAATGTGCCTTATAAGAATAACGGATCTCTTGTTGTTGCATTTTCCGAGGAAGAGATCGAAGAACTTAAATCTCTTTATGAACGCGGTCTGCAAAACAACGTTGCGGGGATGGAACTGCTCAGCAGAGATGAGTTGTTTGCGTTAGAACCGAATCTTGCCCCTGAGGCATGTGGAGCGCTGTTGGCAAAGACGGCCGGAATCGTCTGTCCTTACGAACTTACCATAGCCGCTGCAGAGAACGCCGTAACGAACGGAGCCGAATTCAAACGGAACTGCCGCGTTGAGGGAATTGAAAAAGAAGAAGAGGTCTTTGTTCTTCATACCACGCAGGGGGATATCAGAACCAGGTATGTAGTGAACGCCGCAGGAACACACTCAGACCAGATCGCAGCGATGATCGGTGACGACAGTGTAAAAATAAAGGCGCGCAGCGGTGAATATTTTATTCTTGATAAATCCGTTGGGGACGTTGTAACACATACGATCTTTCAATGTCCTACCGAACTCGGCAAAGGCGTTCTTGTTTCACCTACTGTAGACGGGAATATTCTTATTGGACCTACAGCCACGGAAACAGAAGACAGAGATAATACCGCAACCACGCTCGCCGGACTTAACAATGTTAAAGTCCTTGCCGCCAAAAGCTGTAAAGTTGTATCTACACGCAGCGCTATCACATCCTTCGCAGGGCTTCGGGCGCATGCGGAGAGCAATGATTTTGTTATCGGGCCCAGCAAAGCCGATTCAAAGTTTATCAATGCTGCCGGAATCGAATCCCCTGGGCTGTCGTCAGCACCGGCAATTGCGAAATACATTGCTTATATCATAACAAACGATTATACCGACGTGGCGCCGAATGAAAACTTCGTTGCCGAAAGAAAAGACGTATTTCGTTTCCGCAATGCTTCAGATGAAGAACGGCAGGAAGCCATCGATCGTAACCCGGCATATGGACGAATTATCTGCCGTTGTGAATCTGTTACCGAGGGCGAGATCATTGATGCGATCCGCGCGCCTGCAGGAGCAAGAGACGTTGACGGTGTAAAAAGGCGTACCCGTGCCGGAATGGGACGCTGCCAGGGCGGTTTTTGCGGTTCAAAAGTTGTAGAGATCCTTGCCCGTGAACTCGGGAAAGAGATTAATGAAATCACTAAATTCGGCAACGGATCAAATATCCTGTTTGAAAAAACGAAATAATTCGGAGGGCAGCTTAAATGATTAATTATGATCTTGTGGTAATCGGCGGCGGCCCCGCCGGCATGGCTGCAGCCTTAAAAGCAAAAGAATGCGGCGTTGGCAGCATACTGATTCTTGAAAGAGCCGAAACGCTCGGCGGTATTTTGGAACAATGCATTCATACCGGATTCGGCCTGCATTATTTCGGCGAGGAATTATCCGGTCCTGAATATGCCGAACGTTTTATAAAAGAACTGAAAACAACGGATATCCAGGTAAAATGCGATACAATGGCGCTGGACATCAGTGAAAATAATGTGGTAACCGCTGTTAATAAAACAGACGGATTGCTTAAAATTCAGGCCAAGGCTGTAATACTTGCCATGGGATGCCGTGAACGTCCCCGCGGCGCTTTGGAGATGGCGGGCACAAGAGCCTCCGGTATTATGACGGCGGGCACCGCCCAGAAATATGTAAATATCGACGGTTATATGCCAGGAAAAGAAGTCGTTATTCTCGGGTCCGGCGATATCGGTTTGATTATGGCGCGCAGAATGACGCTGGAAGGCGCAAAAGTAAAGGTCGTTTGCGAAATCATGCCATATTCGGGCGGTCTTACACGTAATATTGTGCAATGTCTTGATGATTTCGATATTCCGCTTCGCCTGTCAACTACCGTGATCGAAACGCACGGTAAGGATCGGCTTGAGGGGGTAACCATTGCAAAAGTTGATGAAAAACTCCAGCCGATCAAAGGAACCGAAGAATATATTCCATGTGATACACTGATGCTTTCCGTCGGTTTGATCCCTGAGAATGAACTGACCAAGAACGTAGGCATTGAGATGGACAGAGTTACAAATGGCGCCGTTGTGGATGAAATGCGTCAAACCGACCACAAAGGTATTTTTGCCTGTGGAAATGTGCTTCATGTTCATGATCTTGTAGATTATGTTACGCTTGAATCGCAGCTTGCCGGGCAAGGCGCGGCTGAATATATTCTCAATAAACAACCCAAGGAAACTGTTTATGTGAGTACAACTACCGGAACAGGCGTAAGATATCTGGTTCCGCAGCGTGTAAATATAAAGAATCCCAATGATGTAAAACTGTATTTCCGCGTCGGCCGAATTTTCAAGAATGCGAAAGTTGTATTGGAATGCGACGGAAAAGTGATTTCTTCAAAAAAGAAAGTAAAACTCGCTCCCGGAGAAATGGAAAATGTGATCATCCCGGCGGATGTTCTTGCTTCAATGAATGAATCCGGCGTTATTTGTGTTCGAGTGGAGGAATAATTATGATCAGAGAACTTACATGTGTTGCATGTCCTCTCGGTTGTGCAATCACGGTAGATTATAACGATACCGAAGTGTTGTCGGTTACCGGTAATACCTGCAAACGCGGCGACGCGTATGCGCGCACGGAAATCGTTAATCCGACAAGATCTCTTGCAACAACGGTAAAGGTGAACGGCGGCGTACATCCGGTTGTTCCGGTTCGTTCAAATAAACCGATTCCGAAAAAGATGATGTTTGAATGCATGAAAACAATCAATTCAGTATCCGTTGATGCGCCCGTTGAGATCGGGCAGGTAATCATTCAGGATATCCTCGGTACCGGTGCGGATATTATCGCTGCAAATTACGATTAAGGTGCGTTCGGCGTATGGATAAATCTTATCAATATGCAAATTTTGCAAAACCCACGGTTCGGCAGATCGAGTGGCAAAAAACGGAGTTTTACGGACTGATCAGTTACGGACTGCCTGTCTTTACATCCGGGGAATACGGCGGAGGCTTTACCTCCGCCTCTGTATTCTGGCCGGAGGATATGAATACCGACAGTTGGTGCGAATTGGCTCAAAAAGCAGGTATGAAAGGGCTTGTTCTTACCTGTAAACATTACGATGGGTTCTGTTTGTGGCCTTCGGCATACACCGATTATTCCGTTAAGGGATCTAGCTGGATGGATTCACAGGGCGATCTTGTTCGTCTGGTTTCCGATTCATGTAAAAAATACGGATTAAAATTCGGTATTTATATTGCCCCATGGGATATGCATGAAAAAACATACGGAACCGGGAAAGCTTACGACGATTATTTTTGCAATCTGCTCACCGAATTACTGACCGATTACGGAGAAGTGTTTTGCGTATGGCTTGACGGCGTATGCTCAAGTTCGGAAACGCGAGAACAAAAATATGACTGGGGCAGGTATTATAAACTGATCAGATCTCTTGCGCCGGATGCTGTAATATCATTTATGGGGCCGGATGTTCGTTGGAGCGGAAACGAAAACGGGATTACCAGAAATGAAGAATGGAGTCCGATACCCGCGTATTACGGTATTTATGAAGACGGCTCTTCCGAACCGTCTCCTTCAAGGCGGTCTGGCGAAGGTATGCCTTTGGATCTCGGCAGCAGGAAAGCTATACGAAATGAAGAGAAGTTTATTTGGTATCCGTGCGAAGTCAGCCTTCCGATGCGAAAGCACTGGTTCTTCAGCGAGGATGACAAATACACGTCCAAAACAAAAGATAAGCTGCTTGATCTGTATTACAGAACGGTTGGAAACAACTCTTGTCTGATGCTGGGCATTTCGCCAAACAAACGCGGAATGATCGATGAAGTTGACGAGCAGATTCTTACCGCATTCGGTAAAGACCTGAATATGATGTTCTCCGGAAATATTATAGACGTCGGCGCCGAGATCCGCGCGTCGTCCGAATCAAGTGAAAATTGCGCAGATAATATAAAGAACGACTGTATGACTTCATTCTGGCGTCCGGGGGCGGATGATAAAACGCCGGAATTGACGGTTTATTTCCGTACGGAAGAGCCTTTTGACAAAATCGTTGTATCTGAAAATATTACAAACGGCCAACACATAGAGGAGTTTTCGATTTTCTTCCTGAATGAAAAAGGGAAGTGGAAACCTTTATACAAAGGCACAACGGTTGGCTATAAGAGAATATGCTGCGTAAAACCGTTGAAATGTACCGCACTGAAGTTTACTTTCTCAAAATACCGTGATTTCTTTGAATTGTCAAAGATCCAGGTAAATTGACGTTATGTCTGTTTTACATAATATTCCTCCTGTTTTTGACCGGGAGAGCCGTATTCTGATTCTCGGCAGTTTTCCATCTGTGATCTCCCGCGAAGAAGAATTCTTCTATGCGCATCCAAGAAATCGATTTTGGCGCGTTCTTTCGGCAGTTTTTGACGAATCAACTCCTCAAACAATCGCGGAGAAAAAGAGCTTTCTGCTTCTCCATCAGATTGCGCTATGGGACGTTGTGCGAACATGCGACATACGTGCGAGTTCAGATGCGTCTATCAGACAGGCCGAACCGAACCCCATCGGCATCATCCTGAATGCAGCACATATCGAAAGAATATTCGTAAACGGTAAAACGGCAGAAAAGTATTATATCAAGCTCTTGTATCCAACAATCGGGATATACCCGGTGTGTCTTCCTTCTACTTCGCCCGCAAATGCGCGAATGAGCGAAACGGATCTGATAAAAAAATGGAAGGAAGCTTTATGTTAATAAAAAAGGTGCAGTTCTTTATGAGCTGCACCTTTTTTATCTAAAATCAATCTTCCGAAAAACTGTCTTTGCCGACACCGCAAGCAGGGCATTCAAAATCGTCGGGAAGATCCTCAAACTTTGTACCGGGGGCTATGCCGTTATCGGGATCGCCGAGTTCTTCATCATATTCCCATCCGCATACATCACATACGTATTTCATGTGGAAAGCTCCTTTCAAATTGTTGAACAAATCATATCACATGAGAAGTTATTTGTAAATAGAAAAAACAAAAAATCAATCTTTATTACCGATCGCTTTCCAAACAACAGCGGCGAGCGCAGCGCCTACAAAGGGACCGACAATAAATACCCAAACGTTCGTAAGATAGGCTCCGCCGGCAAAAATTGCAGGACCGATGCTTCTTGCGGGGTTTACGGAAGTGCCGGTAAAAGCAATGCCGAGGATGTGTACCAGCGTAAGGCTGAGGCCGATCACAATACCGGAGACCTGCGCATTCTTAACCTTAGAAGTAACGCCGAGAATTGCGAATACAAAAACAAATGTAAGAATGCATTCAATGATCAGAGATTTTACAATGCTTTCGTCATAAAGACCATTGGAGCCGAGTCCGTCTTCGGGTTTAAAGAAGATGCAGAGAATGCCTGCGCCGGCAACAGCGCCGAGCACCTGAGCAATTACATAGGAAATAAAATCACGAAGGGGAAGTTTTTTGCTGATGAACATTGCCAAAGAAACTGCAGGATTGATATGGCAACCGGAAATATTACCGATGGAATACGCCATAGCTACAATCACAAGACCGAAGGCCAGAGCAGTGGCAAGATAACCGCCCTCAACATCGCAGCCGATAGCTGCCGCTGTGCCGCATCCGAACACAACAAGTACACACGTGCCTATAAATTCAGCAATATAGGCCTTAAAGCTTTTTGTTTTCATAATTGAAACTCCTTTCTTTTTATATTAATATTGTATCAAAAAACTATCTGACATGCAATAGTTATTTCATAATACAT
>CAMOVW010000202.1 GCA_946627725.1 uncultured Clostridia bacterium | reverse complement strand
GTTAAACGGTATCACTTGCCACTGTACCGCCGTGGTCAGTATGGAGCTGATAACGTGGTGATAATAGCTGATTGTCGCGCCGGAGAGGGGCTGATCCTCGCTCACCTTGATAAACAGGTGGGCAATGTCCGTATTAAGCCCCTCGGAAATCTTTCTTGCGGTTTCTTCGGTGATCCGTTCGCCTTTGATGGCGTTCCGCAGTGTTACAAGACCGACACCGGAGGCGTTTGCAAGTACTTCCCTTGTGATTTTCTGCTCTTTTATAAGCCCCTCGATCTTTCCGTTAGATTGATACCGTCCATTCTGTTTTATGCCGTCCTCTGCAAGGTTTTCGTAAAAGCTGATTAAATGGTGCGGTTGAAGTTTTCCGATCTTAATATGCCCGATTGCCTCATTTATGCGCTCTAATCGCTGTTCATAATTGCAGTATGTTGTAGGCCGAAGCTGTGTTTTGCCGTAAGTGGTCATCCATTTATCGGCAAAGGCCGCAAAGGTAACAGAGGGGTCATAATACTGACCGTTTGAAACCTGTTCCTCAAAAAGTGTTGCTTGCCGGTTTACTTCCTTTTCTATCTGCTTTGCTGTCATTCCTGGGAGGGGCTTGTATGTCAGCGATTTATAAATCTGTTTGCCGTTTCCGTCCCTCCCAACAAAAACCCGGATGCGGTAAGAATCACCGCGCCTTGTCACGGTTGCCATTATTCGTCCTCCTCTCTTGCTTCTTCCTCATATTCATATTCTGTTACCAATTCGTTATATTATTGAAGTCAAGCGAAACGAGTTTGATCTTGAGGCCTTGAAGCAGCTGATTGGATATGAGTCATGGTTCTTACAGAAAAAAGTTGCCGGCGACATCAACATGGTCAGAACAACAGCAATTGCAAAATCATATACTACCGAAGTATTGGATTATGTTGAAAAGAGACGTGTAATAGAAAATAAACCGATTAAACTGTTAACATATTCCTGTGTTGACAGATCGCTTTCCCTCGTACCGTCTAATTGATTTTCAACAAAAGCTTGGGACTGACGAATCTTTTAGAAGACAGGGGACGGTTCCTTGTCTTCTCCGCAAAAACATCCCGCCGGAGAAGAAGTTCTCTGACGGGATGTTTTGTTTAGGTAATACAAAGATTAAAAAGGCCCTTGATCCTGTCCGTGAGATTCAGGATCCGTACGGCGAATTCCGTGGAGAGATCGGCGAGCTTGCTTTCGGCCATACGCGCATCCTCCGATTTCAATGGGGCTTTTAAATGAAATCGCTCCTTTGGCGCGATGAAATCAAATCCGTCCTATCCCGCGCAGCGGATTTCATCGCGTCAGCGATTTCATCCATGCCCCAAACGTGGATTTCACCCGTCCGCAGGACGGATTCCGTTGAAGTATCTACGACGTCGATAGCCGCAGCATAATTTTTTTGCCGACGTAATCTGATGCGCTTGAAAAAAAGCCGGTTTGTGCTATAATATATACGGCTGAAAAGTCTCTATAATTCAGTTATGGCAGCGCCGGCAAGCTGTCCGGAAGGTTTGGGGCAGCGCTGCCCTCAACCGGAAAGAAGAAAACTATGAATCTATCATTTGTCTATTTTTGGGAGCAGGTGACGTCCAACCCGCTTCTGATGCTCGCAGTCGGGCTGACCCTCGGCGTCATTTTCGTAAATGGCTGGACGGACTGTCCCAACGCAATCGCAACCTGCGTAACGACCCGATGCATGGAAGTGCGCCCTGCGATTCTGATGTCTGCATTCTTCAATTTTCTCGGCGTGTTTATTATGAGTTCGGTGAATGCGACGGTTGCACAGACGATTGCAAACATGGTCGATTTCGGAACCAACTCACATGATGCGATCGTGGCGCTGTCCGCAGCTTTACTGGCAATCGTAATCTGGGCCGTGCTTGCCTGGTATTTCGGGATACCGACCAGCGAAAGCCACGCTTTGATCGCAGGCCTTACCGGTGCGGCGATTGCAATGCACGGCGGACTTTCCGGCGTCAACGGTCACGAATGGATCAAGGTCATCTACGGCCTTGTGATTTCGGTCGTACTCGGCTTTATCCTCGGTTATGCGGTCTGCAAGCTGGTGACGGTCATCTTCTTCCATGTTGACCGGCGAAAAACGGAAGGCATCTTCCGGTACGGTCAGATCGGCGCTGCCTGTGCCATGAGCTTTATGCACGGTGCGCAGGACGGTCAGAAATTCATGGGGGTTATCCTGATGTGCCTTTTGCTCTCGAACGGCGGCGGCGAGAGCGCTGCTGTGAAGATGCCGGTATGGATCATGTTGCTTTGCTCCGTCATCATGTCGGTCGGAACGTCGATCGGCGGAAAGAAGATTATCAAATCCATCGGTATGGATATGGTAAAACTGGAAAAATATCAGGGCTTCTCGGCAGATATGGCAGCTTCAATCGCACTGCTTATCAGCTCTCTGTTCGGGATCCCGGTATCGACGACGCACGCAAAAACAACTGCGATCATGGGCGTCGGAGCCGTCAAGCGCCCTTCTGCGGTCAATCTCGGGGTTGTCAAAAATCTTATGATGACATGGATCCTGACCTTCCCCGGCTGCGGATTGATCGGATATATCACAACGAAGATCTTTATTGCGGTCTTCTGATTTGGAGGAAATTATGGCAAACAAGAAAAACGATTTTTACTGGAACAATTTTATTTCTTCTGCTGATACTGCCTGCCGTGCCGCGGATTATCTGCTTGCGTGTCTGCGGGAATTTGACGCCGAAAATATAAACGAAATGCTTACTGCGATGCATAAATATGAGCATGAGGGCGATTCGCTGCGGCATGAAATGTCCGAAGCGCTGGCAAAATCTTTTGTCACGCCGATCGACCGCGAGGATATGGCCGAACTCTGCCAAAGACTTGACCATGTAACAGACTGCATCGAGGAAGTTTTACAGGCGATCTATATCAACAATGTTGCAAAGATCACCGAAGAGGCTGTAGGTTTTGCGGAGAAAATCTGTGTCTGCACTGCAAAAATGAAGTCAATGCTGACAGAGCTCCCGAATTTCAGAAAATCCGAGCAGCTGCACAAGCTTATCATTGATGTGAACGCCGCCGAAGAAGAATGCGATGCGCTGTATCTTCAGGCCGCTTACAACTGCCATAAAAACCGGGACGGAAAAAATCCGCTGGACGTGATCGCATGGCGTGAGATCTACTCGGCGCTGGAAGAATGCGCCGACGCCTGCGAGGACGTCGCGGACACCATCGAAGCCGTGGTCATGAAAAACACCTGACAGAAATCAGGCATTGTTCTCATCGATAAGCGTAAACCGCCAACATATGCCATCAAAGAAACAGACTCACCTCGAAGGTGGGTCTGTTTGATTATCAAGTATTATTGTACCTTTACCTTCAAGAAGCAGTTTTCAGCATTTTGAAAAATACCGAGCAACTGATCGAAGGCTCTTCAGCTCGTCGATCTCCGCCTGTGCCATGGCTTCGGCCTGGGCAAGCTCGTCGGCGTAAGCGGTTTTGGCGTATTCCTTGCCGAGATCCTCCATGGCTGCATAAGAAACGTCTACACCCTGCGGTGCGAGGGCTTCTTCCATAATGTCTTCCGCCTCGTAGCAGGGCCGGCCGTATTCAAAGGATTCGTCTGTCAGGCCGGGGTTTGCGTCCTTGACCTGCTGCACTGCGTCCGCCCAGAGCTCGGGGTACGTCGCCTTCAGCGCCTCACGGCCGAGCATATTGTAGTTGTTGGCGGTAATGAGATCAAACAGGTTGTTATCGGTGAAAGATCACGGTTTTTCATACGCGAAACGGGGATCTCGATCCTCGTGAACGTATATGATCCCGCGTTTGTGAAAACCCAGCTTTTCCAGCAGGTTCTGCATCACCGTATTATCGGCATGGGTATCGATGCGCAGCCGCCCGCACCGGGCGTAAGCCCAATTGAGGCAGAAGGCGCCAACGCCCTTTTCCTCGCCGGAGGATGCGATGCGGTGCACCACGCCGTAAGGGCCGTGATCCTGCCAGTCGCCGCCGTCGATCTCACGGTAGGTGGGCTCAACGTCCGCGCCCCAAGTATAGAAGAACGTGCCGATCACGGTTCCGGCGTTGTTCACGCACACGTAGCTGCAGCCGTTCTCTATATCTTGCTCGATCAGCCGCCGGGGCGGCCATTGATTGGGCCCCCATTGGTTGGGGTTGCCGGTTTGCGCCATAAACGCCCGCGCCCGGGCATAGATCTCCATGATCCGCGCAAGATCCGCCGCCGTTGATTTACGTATTTTCATATCGATACTCCTCCTTGCCCGGCGCACGGCCGCGCGGTTTTGTTATTACAGCGTATCCATAAAAGCGCGGATTTCGGCCATACGCCCGCTCTGGCGCACGCCGAAGGGGCAGCGGCTGTCGCAATGGCCGCAGGCAACGCAATCCGCGGCGTTTTTTTCCAGCGTTTTATAGTGCTCCAAAGCGAGGGGATCCCCGGCTTTGGCAAGGTCGTAATACTTATTTACAAGGCCCACGTCGATGCCCATGGGGCAGGGCTTGCAGTGGTTGCAGTAAACGCACTTGCCCGCGGCCTGCGGCGGGGCGAAGCTGCCGATTACCGAATAATCGCGCTGCGCCTCGGTGGTATCGTAGAAGCGCAGCAGCTCACGCACCTCCTCGGTGTTGGAAACGCCGGGCAGCACCGTAAGTACGCCGGGTTTATCCAGCGCGTATTGGATGCACTGACAGGGGCTGAGGGCCTTGCCGAAGGGAGATTGCTTTTCATCCAGCAGCTGCCCGCCGGAGAAGGGCTTCATCACCGTGATGCCCACGCCCTCGGCCTCACACCGGCGGTAGACGGCGGTTCTTTCATCCACATTGCCGTAGGCGTATTCCCCCTCGCCGTAATCGTAAGCCGGATTCACCGAAAACATCAGCATATCCACCGGCGCGTCGTCCATGATCTTTTGAATCACCTTCGGCGTGTGGGAGGAAAGGCCGATATGCTTCACCACCCCCTGCTTCTGCAGATTCAGGATATAGTCGTAAACGCCGTTTTCCCGATAGGTCTGCCAATCGGAAAGCTCATCCTGGCAGTGGATGAAGCCGTAATCGATATAATCGGTTTTCAGCTGCGTGAGCTGCCAATCGATACTGCGCTTCACATCCTCCTGCTGCAGCGACCAGCCGTATTCGCCCTTGGAATAATCCGCGCCGAAATGGATCTGAAACAACACTTTGTTTCTTACCGGCGCAAGAGCCGCGCCCCAGATGGGAAACGCCGCGCCGTCGCCCGCGGCAAGATCGAAATAGTTCACGCCGCCCTCCACGGCGGTTTCAAGGGCGCGAACGCCCTCTTTCATACCGGCCTCATACAGATAAGCGGAACCGATGCCGATCTCGCTGACGCTGTCGCCGGTTTTTTTATTGATTCTGTAACGCATTTTCTCTCCTGTAGATCAAAACGTGTAATCGGGCCGCACCGGCCGCCCGGTTTTGGCGGATTCGATAATGGAAAGGCAAACCTCCACCGTTTTCGCGCCCTCGCGCGCATCCGTAAGCGCCGGCGTTCCGGCGCGGATCGCGTCGGCAAAGGCTTCGAATTCCCTTGCGGCGTTGTGGTTGTTCACCTCCACCGGTATGATCTCTGGTTCGTGGGCCATGCCGTCCTCCCCTGCCGTAAACAGCGTCATCGTGGGGGAGGTATTATCGCAGATCAGGGTGCCCCTGGTGCCGTAGATGACGGTGCGCATGGTGTAATCGCGCTTGCAGCCGGTGGAAACAAACACCTTGCCCATGGTGTTATCGTCAAATTTCATTACGGCAACGGTGGCATCGTCATAGGGCACCTGCGGCAGAAGCCGTTTGGTGCCGTAGGCAAACACTTCCACCGGGTCGCCGCCCAGCCAGCGCAGAAGATCAACCGCGTGGCATCCGCCGCCGATCACGCCGTGGCGCAGCGGGTCCGCCCGCCAGTTATCCACGATCTTCATGTAATCGTGGGCGTACTCCGATTCCAGAAAATACAGGTCGCCCAGCGTGCCGGAATCGATCAGCGCCTTCGCCTTTTCAAACGCCGGGGTAAAGCGGCAGATCTGCCCCACCATCAGCATGCGGCCGGATGCGTCCGCGGCGCGGATCATGGCAAGGGTATCTTCACGGGTGAGCGCCATCGGCTTTTCGCACAGCACGTGCTTGCCCGCCGCCAGAAACGCGCAGGAAAGCTCCCTGTGGCGCTGATCGGGCACGGCGATCACGGCGGCGTCGATATCCGCCCGCGAGAGCAAATCGCGGTAATCGGCAAAGCGCTTTTCTTTCGGGACGCCGTACCGCTCCCCCGCAAAGCGCAGGTGTTCTTCGTTGTTATCGCAGATGGCGGCGATCTCTGCGCCGTTGCCCATTGCGCCCTCAATATGCGCCATGCCGAACTGCAGCCCGATCACGGCAATTTTCAATGTTTTCATTCTTATTTTCTCCGGATTTTTGTAATGCGCCTGCGGCGCGGGAGGGTGCGCCTGCGGCGCGGGAGGGTGCGCCTTGCGGCGCGGGAGGATGCGCCTGCGGCGCGGGAGGGTGCGCCTTGCGGCGCGGGAGGGTGCGCCTTGCGGCGCGGGA
>CAMOVW010000201.1 GCA_946627725.1 uncultured Clostridia bacterium | reverse complement strand
GTGATCGCCTGCGTATGCAACATCGCCGGAGATCTTCTTCTTGTTGCTGTGTTTCATATGGGTACTGCCGGTGCCGCCGTCGCAACCGTAGCCGCGCAGGGGATCAGCGTGTTAATATCGTTGATGCTGCTTCGCAGAAAAGAGCTCCCGTTTCAGTTCTCAAAATCCGATCTTCATTTTCACGGCGGTATCATCCGGCGTGTAACCACTCTCGGCCTGCCCATTGCGCTTCAGGATCTGCTTGTAGGCGTGTCTTTTTTGGTGCTGCTTGCCATTGTAAACGATCTTGGACTTACCCCGTCCGCCGGTATCGGCGTTGCGGAGCGCGTTTGCGGCTTTATTATGCTGATCCCTGCCGCATTTATGCAGGGGATGGCTGCCTTCGTTGCGCAGAATTTCGGCGCCGGCAGATTCGACCGCGCAAAGCGCGCGCTGGGGTATGCCGTCGGCGTTTCTGCTATGCTGGCGGTTGTTATGTTTGCGGTAACCTTCTGGCGCGGAGATCTGCTTTCCGGCGTGTTTTCAAAAGATCCGGCAGTGATTGACGCAAGCGCGGATTATCTGAAGGCTTACGCCATCGATTGTCTGCTTACCTGTTTCCTGTTTTGCTTTATCGGATTCTTCAACGGTATCGGTATGACGAAGTTTGTAATGGCGCAAGGTATTGTAGGCGCATTCCTTGTCCGCGTGCCGGTGGCCTTTCTCATGAGCCGTGAGGTTCCGGTTTCCATGTTCCATATCGGCTTGGCTACGCCCTGTTCCACCGTATTGCAGGTTCTATTGTGCCTGATCTGCTTTGTTATCGCCAACCGACGTTACGGAAATCCTCAGACTGCCGCTTTTCGCAAAGAATAAACGGAATGCAAAACGCACCCTCTTTTTCCGGAAGGTGCGTATTCCTTTTTGTTGCGTTCCTGAAATGCATTCTTTTTATAAAAAATATTTCAAGTATCTTTTAATTATTTTATCTTTTATAAAAGTAAAGTATGATTGTTTTTTTCTCGGAGGGATGATATAATAACCGCAAGAGAACGATCTCAAAAAAACATCAGGGAGGCAGAAAACGTGTTTCACAAATATCAAAACAATCCGATTTTCGGCAATTCCGAATTGGGAACGCTGTTCGACGTTTATCTTACCGCGCAGGAAAACAGCCGGATCCGTATGGATCTGTCTACAAGAAAAAACAATTGCGTGTCGGTATCTTTTTCAAACGACGGTATCCATTGGGACGATCCCGTTACCACCCTTGGGCCCGATCCCGCTTCCGGTTGGGAGGATATGGTGAACCGGAACTGCGTATTGAAAATCGGCGATACCTATAAAATGTGGTATACCGGTCAGGCGCACGGCAACAGTTATATCGGCGTGGCGGAAAGTGAAAACGGCATAGATTTCCACCGTATCACGAAGGATCCCGTTCTTTCTCCCGAAGTGCCTTTTGAGGGTGCGTCTGTTATGAATCCCTGCGTCCTGTACGAAAACGGGATCTACAGAATGTGGTACAGCGCAGGCGAGACCTATGAGCCGAACGTGTTGTGCTATGCCGAAAGCGTTGACGGCGTCACATGGCAAAAATCGCCCCTGAATCCTATTCTCGAAAAAAATCCTGAGAAAGAATACGAGCAGAACCGCATCGGGGGCTGTCAGGTGATACCGCACCCGGCGCTGGGGTATCTTGTGTTTTACATCGGCTACAGGGATATCCATACAGCCTGTGTGTGCGTTGCGTATTCAAAAGACGGCATTACGGATTTCCATCGCTGCAAAACGAATCCTCTGGTGGCGCCCACGCCGGGGGAATGGGATGCGGATTCCTGCTATAAGCCCTCCGCGCTTTACGATGCAAAGAATAACCGCTGGCGGATCTGGTACAACGGGCGTGCCAAAGGGGCAGAGTATATCGGAATGGCGGAAAAAACGGGCGATTTCAAAGCGGAAGATTTTGAAGAAAGGTGAGTTATCATGTTACCCGATCTGAATGAAAAACTGCGTGCATACGTAGAGGAATTCAACGCTTCCGATCAGGAGATCTATCGGCAGGAGATCCCGAACACAGAAGCATTTTCGTACCTTCAGCAAAACGCGCCGCTGTTGGATTGCCCCGATAAAGAGTTGGAAAAGACCTATTATTTTCGCCTGTGGACGCTGCGCAAGCATTGGAAGCAAACGCCCTTCGGCCACGTGCTTACCGAGTTCCTTCCGCCGGTGGGGTGGGCTGGTCCTTACAACACAATCAATTGCCCTGTGGGGCATCATCTTCGCGAAGCCCGCTGGCTTTCCGACGCTCCCGACCGGTTATGGGAATATATCTGTTTCTGGCTGAACGACCATGGCAATGCATTTACCTACAGCATGTGGTTCGCTTCCGCCGTGGAGGCGTATTTCTACATCTATCCCAACGCAGAACGGATGAAAGAGATCCTGCCGAAGCTGGATCGGCTTTATAAAAAACGTGAGGCGCTCAGCCTTCGCTCCTGCGGCCTGTTCTGGTCGAACGACAATTATGACGGTATGGAGTATTCCGTCGGCGGCTCCGGGATCCGCCCCACGCTGAACAGCTATATGTGTGCGGACGCCTTTTCAATCTCCCGTATGGCGGAGCGTGTGGGTATGGACGATCTGGTGCAGGCTTACCGTATACGCGCGCTGCGGCTTTCGGATCGCATAAACGAGTTTTTGTGGGACGGCGATTTCTACCGCACGATCCCATGCGGAGAAAACGACCCTGCAAACTGGACTTCGCGTCCGGGCGTTCCCGCAGAGTATTGCGCAAGAGAACTGGTAGGGTATATCCCCTGGTATTTTGATCTCGCGGACAGTTCTAAAGATGAAGCGTTTTTGCAGTTGTTTGATGAGAGCGGTTTTTCTGCGCCCTTTGGTCTGACTACGGCGGAACGTCGGCACCCGCGCTTCATGCAGAAATTTGATCACGAATGCCGTTGGAACGGTTTTGTTTGGCCTTTTGCCACGTCGCAAACGCTGACCGCGCTTTCAAATATGATCCGTGCCCGGGGAGAACAGAGCCCGGTATCAAACGAATCGTTTTACGCGCTTCTTTACCAGTATGCGCTTTCGCATCGCATAACGGATGAAGCAGGTCATACGCGTTGCTGGATCGACGAGGATATGGATCCCTTTACCGGCCGCTGGTACTGCCGCGATGAACTTCTGCGCAACGATTATGTAAACCGCGGCGGCATGCCGGAACGTGGCAAAGACTATAATCATTCCACGTTCTGCGATCTGGTGCTCTCCGGCTTGCTCGGTATCCGTTTTGAACAGGGCGTAATGTGTGCGGATCCGATCCTTCCGCCGGATTGGAATTGGTTCATGGTGACCGGTATTACAAAAAACAAGTGGAACGTCCTTTATGACCGCGACGGTACCCATTACGGCTGCGGCGCAGGACTTCGCTGCTGGAAGGATACATAAAACGGAAACGGACATATCATATCAATAAGGATAAATCATCAGAGGAAAACAGTATGGAACGAAAAATCGTGATTTTCAGCGTTCTTGCAGTGCTTTTGCTGATATTTGCCGTATGGACGGTGTGGGGCAATATTACTGTCGGTACAACACGTTACCGTATTTCGGGCGACAGGCTGCCGGCCCCTTTTGACGGCTATAAAATCGCAGTGGTATCGGATCTGCATAACGCACGGTTCGGAAAAGACAACAGCCGCATCATAGACTGTGTATCGCAGGCGGCTCCGGATATGATTGCGTTCACCGGCGATCTGATCGATTCGCACAGACCCGATATGGATACGGCGGTCGATCTGGTTTCGGACCTGTTAAAGATTGCCCCCTGTTATTATGTAACCGGAAACCATGAGATGCTTATAGGGGATCGATTTCAGGCGCTGGAAGAGCGTCTTGCCTCTGCAGGCGTTATCATTCTGCATGATCAAACCGTCCGATTAATGAAAGGCGGTCAAACGGTGCAGATTGCGGGGGTGGACGATCCGTCTTTTATAACATCGGACACAGATGAACAAAAGAGTGTGCTGCAATCAAAACTGCGCCGAATGCATACTGCCGACGATTACTGTATTCTGCTCTCTCATCACCCGGAGGCGTTTCATGTCTATGCAGATGAGGGGCTCGATCTGGTTTTATGCGGGCATGCGCACGGCGGTCAGTTCCGTCTGCCGTTTGTCGGAGGCGTCGTTGCGCCGAATCAGGGATGGTTCCCGAAATACGACGCAGGCGTCTATGCGCAGGGCAACACTGCAATGATCGTCAGCCGCGGCGTTGGCAACAGCGTTATCCCGGTCCGCCTGAATAACAGGCCCGAGATCGTTATTGTTGAATTAAACTGTAAATAAAAGGAGCAAGATACACCAATATGCAAAACGCGATCCATATGCTGAAATCCGTTACCGATACCATCGGCGACAGCTTTATTATCACGACCGCCGACGGCAAGGTCATTGTGATCGACGGCGGGTATGCCGCAGAAACAACGTATTTTGTAGATTACCTGAAAAAAGTTACCGGTAGTAAGAAGCCGCATATCGACGCCTGGTTCCTGTCCCATGCGCACGACGACCACTGTGAGGTTTTTCTTCTGGTTGCCGAACACTATACGGATGAAATCTCTTTTGATAAGGTTTACGTCAATTTTCCGGAAGCTTCTTTCTATGACGGGTATGATGAATGGGCTGTATATGTAATCGAAAATTTCAACCGGTTGCTTCCGGCCTATGCGGATAAGGTCGTTCCTCTTGCCGAGGGGGACGTTTTTAACGTCGGCGACGCAAAATTCACGGTGCTCTATACGTTCAATCCCGAATGGCATACCTGCAACGAGGGCTCCGCGATCATGCGCATGAATCTCGGCGGTACTTCTGTGATGTTTACCGGCGACGCGGAGGTAAACGCCGGTAATTACGTGGTTGAAAAATACGGCGAAAGCGGGCTTATGAAGTGTGATTACTGCAAAATGTCGCACCACGGGCAGGGCGGCGTCGGCCGCAATTTCTACGAGGCCGTTTCTCCATCGGTCTGCCTGTGGCCTACGCCCACGTGGGTTTATCATAATACAAACGGCAACCTCCGTACGTTTGAAACCCGCGAATGGGTCAAAGCGCTTGAGATAAAGCGGGAGTATAAATCTTTTGAGGGCACGCAGGCAATCCCCATGATCCCCCGTATCATAACCACAACGGACGTATTCGAGGACGGCTACCCTGCGGAGAAGGCTGCCGACCGACTTGCCTCCTTGGGCTATGATGGTATTGATATGGGCTTCGATTACTGGGTGTTTAACGGCTCACCATTTCTTGCCGATGATTACCTTCAATGGGCGCAGCGTTTAAGAAAACATGCGGATGAGATCGGCATTCCGTATACCCATGCCCATGCGCCTTCTGAGGCCGATCATTACGATTACGCCGTTCGCTCGATCCGCGCCGCGTCTGTACTCGGCGCACGGTACTTGGTGGTGCATCCGGTTTCTCGGAATTCAGACGGCGATTCCTTCCCGACAAAGAAACGTTTTTTGGAGGTAAACGCTGAGGCGATCAAAAAGCTGCTTCCTGTTGCGGAGGAATGCGGCGTAACGCTGCTCTCCGAAAACCTTCTGCATGCCGATTCCACCGATCCCCGCGTAATCGCAGAGCTTGTTGCGCTTGTGGATTCCCCCTGGTTCGGCTGGTGTTTTGATGCGGGCCACGCCCACTGCTGCGGATATAAAATGGATATCCTGAAAGAATGCGTCGCCGTGCCGCTGTCTCTTCATATTCAGGATAACGACGGTACCTGTGACGGTCACCTGATCCCCGGCGACGGTACGGTGGATTGGGAGCTGTTCATCTCTGTGCTGAAAGAGATCGGATACATGGGAGACTGTGTTCTTGAAGCGCACCATCAGAGTCTTACGGCTCCGGACGCCGAACGGGACGCCATTCTCTCCCGTTTGCTTACCATCGCAAAACCCATACGGGAGAAAATGATGACGGGAGGCGAACCCACATGAAGGAACCTTCACTACTGGCGCCTGATGTCAGCGTCACCTCGGTGAAACGTTTTTTTTGCTAAAATCATATAAGACAGACCATGGCTTCCCGCAATGCTATCACCGGCGGTGGGGAGCGGCATAATGACAAAAGCACCTCTGAACCTTAATGGGTCGGGGGTGTTTCTGCATCTATAGGCTTTATTCCCATTATAGTGACTTCTTTCCCATCCTTGAATACAGCTCGTAGTCCATATTTATTTGTCGAAGCGTCGGGGTTCAGGCAAAAACTGCGATCATTTTCTTAAAAGGTATTGACACGGTGTCAACGATGATGTATAATGCAAATGCTGACACCGTGTCAACGTTTGTTGCTGATTGCGGAGGAGACTTCTTCCTTTATGTTCGGGATCTACCCGTACACGGCGGTCACGGAAAAGCAACGGGTGGCTATGAAGGAAGCGGGAATCAAATGCGTATATCAAAGCGTCTGCGAGCTCACATACGGCTGCCTGATCCGGCTGCTGAGTGAGTAAGAGTCGCGTAGCTATAAAAAATATCCAAAATAAAGGAGAAAAAAGCAATGGCAAATTTACCGAAAATCGCGCTTGGCGCATGGGCATGGGGAAAC
>CAMOVW010000200.1 GCA_946627725.1 uncultured Clostridia bacterium | reverse complement strand
GCGCCGAAAGCAGTATTCATTGCCCCCAACCGCGTTGGGGAGGGAACTGTATTCCTTCGCCGCAGGAGAACAAAAAAGCAGAGGTTTTAATCCCCCTGCCGTTGCAATTCCAGTTCCTGCGTTATATACGTTTCGATCTCCGAAACAAAATATGCCGCATCGTCTATTTGTTTTTTGATTTCATCATCAGAAACGACGAAGAAATCAGAATAATCGCTTTCTGTTCTCAGTTCAAAAGCATTTTTGATGATTTCAGAAAGGGATTCATTCAGGATCCCGGTTTTGATAAAGCTCTTTCTGAAAAAAGATATCACGCCGGAATGTTTTCGATAATCCTGACCGTCCAATATCAGCACAGCCCTTGCCGCGTGAAATATCGCATAATATGCGCGGTTCGCGGCAGTTTCGGGCATATTTTCGGCATAGCTTTTTTGCGCGTCTTTCAGATCGGTTTTTGCTTTTTCCAGCCGATATATCGCCAAAGCCGCGTTCTCATGCTGCTCCATCGATTCTGATCCCATCCTTCAGCACATTCTTAAAAAAGGGCAGCGTATCCGCCCAACGGGTAAAGGTTTCTTTGTCTTGTAATCTGATCGAGAGAAGTACGTCGTGCTTCAGATCCAGCCGGTTTGAAAACGCGTTTACACGGCGGCGATATTCCGCAAGATCCGTGCTGTTCATATCAACCAACGCCATCACGTCAATGTCCGAGTCTTCATTGAAATCTCCGCGGGCATAGGAGCCGTACAGAATAACGCTGTCGAGCCGGTCGCCGAATATTTCTCTCAATCCGTTTGAGGTTTCTGTGAGAAGCAGGTTTAATGTATTTTTGCTGCACATACCGTTTCACCGACCTTTCTGTTTTTAGTATAACAAACAACAACTGAAAAATCAATAATAAATCAAAGCGCATTCCCAGAGGTATCCCTTATGATAAAAGCCATTATTTTCGATCTTGATCACACTTTGTTTGACCGGCACGGCACGCTTACGGCCATCGTACCGGCGCTGCGGCGCGCCTTTCATGTAAACGCGGCGCTGTCGGACGCGCAGATCGCCGGGATCTGGTGCTATGCGGACGACCATTACGTGTACGACGGCTGGAGCTATATTCTGGCCTATCTCACCGAAAAGGGCGTATTCACCGATCCGCCGCAATATCCCGAATACCGCAGCTTCATCTTCCGTGAGTTTGCCCGGGTGGCGGTGCCCTTCCCCTATGCGCTGCCCATGCTGCGGCGCTTCAAAAAGCAGGGGCTGCTGGTGGGGCTGATCACCAACGGCCAGCACGCCCTGCAGTATTCCAAGCTGGAACACACCGGGCTGGAATACGTATTCGACGAAATCGTGATCAGCGGCGATATCGGCATAGAAAAGCCGGACCGCGAGATCTTTGATTATACCTGCGAGCGGCTCGGCATCACCCCCGCCGAGGCCGTTTACGTGGGCGACAACCGCAAAAACGATATCGACGGCGCCGCCGGCGCGGGCATGCGCACCGTGTGGATCAAAAGCACAAACCCCGGCCAGACCGGCCAGCACGACCCCGACGCCGTGATCGGGGACCTGCGCGGCCTGCCGGAGGCGCTGGAACAATTCGGAATCCGGAATGCGGAATCCGGAATTATTTGATGGGAGGATTTTAGTTATGGAGAAACTGTTAACGCGTTGGGGCAGAACGCTGGATACGGCCTGCCCGCTGAATGATTATCCCCGTCCGCAGATGGAACGGGATTCCTTTTATTGCCTGAACGGCGTATGGGAGTACGCCATCTATCCCGCGGGAACCGAATTCGCCGGGTACCAGGGGGATATCGTGGTGCCCTTCAGCCCCGAAACCATCCTCAGCGGCGTGGAGCGCACCGTAACGCCCACAGACGTGCTCTATTACCGCAAGCGGTTTGTTTTCAACCGCACCCGCGCAAAGGTGCTGCTGCATTTCGGCGCGGTGGATTACGCCTGCGAGGTAAAGCTGAACGGCATGCTGCTGGGCACGCACAGGGGCGGCTATACCCCCTTTACCTTCGACGCCACCATGGCCATGATCGACGGCGAAAACGAGCTCACCCTTTCGGTAACGGACCCCAGCGAAACGGGTTCGCAGGCCAGCGGCAAGCAGACCTTTCACCGGGGGCAGATCTGGTACACGCCCCAAAGCGGCATCTGGCAGACCGTGTGGCTGGAAGAGGTGCCCGAAACCTATATCGAGCGCCTGAAGATCACCCCGGATATCGATAAGAGCGCCGTTACCGTGGAAGTGACCGTCAACGGCGCCCCCGCCGGCGAAGCCCACGTGCAGGTGCTGGACGGCGGCGACGTAAAGGCGGAGGCCGATACCGTAAACGGCGTCGCCGTGATCCCCCTCACCCTATATAACCTCTGGACGCCCGAAGCGCCCTATCTTTACGATCTGCGCGTTACCGCCGGCAGCGACAGCGTAAAAAGCTATTTCGGTATGCGCAAGTTCGGCGTGGGCAGAGATGCGAAGGGCTTCCCCCGGCTGATGCTGAACAACAAGCCCTATTTTATGAACGGCCTGCTGGATCAGGGCTATTGGAGCGACGGCATGTACACCGCCCCCTCGGATGAGGCGCTGATCTATGATATCCAAACCATGAAGGATATGGGCTTCAACATGCTGCGCAAGCATATCAAAATCGAGCCCCTGCGCTGGTATTACCACTGCGATCGCCTCGGTATGCTGGTGTGGCAGGATATGGTAAACGGCGGCGGCCGTGTGAACCAGCTCACCGCGGGCATTCTGCCCGCCTTCCATCTGGCGCTGAATTCCCGCAGGCTGGGCAATATCTCCGACGGCGAAAAGCACTATAAGCTGTTCTCCCGCGGGGACGCCGCCGGCAGAGAAGAGTATTATACGGACGCCGCGCAGATGATCGATCTGCTCTATAACAGCGTTTCCATCTGCCTGTGGGTGCCCTTCAACGAGGGCTGGGGCCAGTTCGACGCCTTAAAGGCCTGCGATTTCTTCCGCGAGAAAGATCCCACCCGCATCATCGACCACGCCAGCGGCTGGCACGATCAGGGCGGCGGCGACCTGAACAGCTTTCATATCTATTTCACGCCCTTCTTCTTCCCCCCGCGGGATGATAAGGATGAGCGCGTGATCGCCCTTACCGAGTTCGGCGGTTTTTCCATGCAAACGGAAGGGCACGTGTTCAATACCGAAAAATTCTTCGGCTACCGCAAATACAGCGATAAGGCCAAGCTCACCGACGCGGTGCGCAAGCTGTATCTGAAGCGCTTAAAGCCGCTGATCTATAAAAAAGGCCTCTCCGCGCTGGTGTATACCGAGGTCAGCGACGTGGAGGACGAAACCAACGGCCTTCTCACCTACGACCGCGAGGTGATCAAGATCGAGCCCGCCGTTATGCGCGAGATCAACGCGCAGATGAAGCTGTAAACTGTCGTTTCAAGGGTGGAACCATGGCAAATAATGATCTTACCAATCACGAAATATACGATTCCTTTTACGCGTCCGATGAAGAACGCGCAGCGTTTGAGGCGGCGGCCTCGCAGCGCGGCGCCTGTATCCGGCGGTTCGTGGTCGGCATTTTATCCGGTTGCAGCTTTGGGGCTTTGCTGCCGTTTAGTGCGGTGGTTTATCAGGATATGGGTATCGACAGTATGATCCCCTTTATTGCGCCGCCGATTCTGATGATCCTTTACAGCTTTTCCGGCTTTCTCGGTATTTATTTCGATAGGGATCCCATCTCCCCCTCCCGCGCCCTGACCAAAAACGACCCGGTAAAAATGGGCGGCGCGCGGCAGATGTGCCGGGCGTTTGCCGTGGGCATGGCAAGCGTGGCTTCCGTGCCGATCCTCGAAGTGGTGCTGGATGAGCTTGCGCCGGATCTCACTTTCCTGCGCTTTATCCTGCCGGTCGTATGCGTTCTGTTCGCGGTGGATGGGCTTGTGCAGATGATCAGCGGCCACGGCCTATGGCGCTTATGCGCGCTGCGGTACCGCGCGCTGCTGGATAAAAAAACGGAGGCGTATCTTGCCGCGCATCCCGGGCGGCGTCTGTATACGGCAGATGAACTTCCGAAGGACGTTCTCGCTTTGCCCCTGCGGCGCAGCCGCGCACGGCGCATCCTGCTTGTTTTTCTCAGAGCGGCGCTTGCAGCCGCCGCCGTGGCGGCGCCGGTGGTTGTGCTGGATCTGGGGCCCTCGTGGAAAGAGATCATTTCCTGCGTCGCCTTTTTCGTCGTGTGTCTGCTGCTGCAGCTGCTGATGGAACCGTGGCTGCCCGCGAAGCACGATATTGCGATCCGGCGCGCCCAGATCCGCATGTACAAACGCGGGATCCTTACCGATCAGCGCGATCTTATGGGGCTTGCCGCCGAAAACAAAGAGAAGGAAGCGCAAAAGCAACAGGAAAAGCAGAACGATCATAACGTTCGTCTGCAGGCGGAATATGACGCGCTGACGCTCAAATACCCCGGGCTGAAAACGATCCCCGTATCCGCGATGGGCAAAAATCAGAGAAAGATGATCGAAAAGTCCGTTAAAAAACGCAAACATATCATCGTGTTTTCCATCTGCGGCGCGTGGGCGCTCGCCGGGGCCGTGATGCTGATCGTAAGCAAAGTTATTCTGATCGAAGGGATCGCAAGCGTTGTGCTGATGGCCCTTGGTATCACCGCCTTTGCCATTGCGTTTTTTACAATGATCCACGGCAATCTCATCGCCGTTGCGTTTCGGAACGTTTCCGATAACGCGATCCTGGCGGAGGAATTCCGCCTCGCGCGCAAGGGCGAAGAATTCATCGGAATCAAAGGAAAAGAACCAAATGAGAAAGAAGAAGCGACCGCGAAGGAAAAATAAGATTATTTGATGCAGCTTGTAACACTTTGCTTAATCTTGTGTAAATAGAAACGTAGAAACAACCATCTACAGAAAACAATCAGAAAGGTTACATCAATGACAAACGAAGAAATCAAGAACAAAATCGAAACACTGATGCGGGAAGAGGCTTTCTCCGCAAAGCTGAAGGCTTGCGAGTCCGCGCAGGAGGTCAGCGACCTTTTTGCTGCTGAGGGCATTGAGGTCAGCGCAGAGGATCTGGAGGCCGGTGTAGCCGCCATGGAAGCCAACGGCGGAGAGTTCTCCGAAGAGGAGCTGGATAACGTGGCCGGCGGCGTTGCTGGCACCACGTTCCTTGTTGGCTGCATACTGTTTTCCGCAGCGGAATTGGCGGGGGCGTATTACTGCGCTAAATGGAGAAGACGCAGATAACCGCCTGATGATACAAAAGGAACTGTAAGATAACAGCTTCGGTATTCCTTAATGAAGAACCGAAAAAATCCCCCGTGAGCGTTTCACGGGGGAAAGTTTTTTATTTCAGCGCGCAGTAGCCATCCTTTTCGGCGTCGTAATAGGTGTATCTGCCGTCGGCGTCTTTATACAGCACAATAAAGTGGCCGTACCATCTGTCGTCGGGCTGGCCGACCTCTATCAGGTAGGTTTCGCCGTTCAGGTAAAGCTCGGTCCAGTAGTGGTTCCAGTAGTCTCCGGCAACGCCGTCCTCGTCAAAATACCGGCCGCGCATACCTTCCACGATCTTTACGTCGTAGCCCATGTAGGCCAGCACCTCGGCAATGGCGCCGTTATACTGCAGGCACTGGGCAAGGTGCAGGTTGAATACCGCGTCAATGGGGGTTTTGTCCCAGATTTGGCTGTACAGATCCCACCCGCGGGCATAGGTGTAATTCTCCTGAATGTATCTGTATGCGGCGTATATTTTTTCCGTATTGGTGGCGTTTGCCGGCAGGGTGGCGAAAAACGTTTCTATGATCTCTTTATCCTTGTTGGTGATATCGATATCCCACGTCGCTTCCGGCTCTTCCCGCAGGCTGATGAAAGAAACGCTCTCTTTCGGCTCCAGCTTCGCGTTGTTCAGCGCGTCCGCCAGCGCGGCGTATTCCAGCGGGATCCTGCTTTCGGGGTAGTAGCCCACGCTGCCGAGCGTTACGCCGCCGAAGCGCTCCAGCCCTACGGCCACGCGCAGCAGGGTGCGGGCGTCAGAGGCGGTGATCCGGTCGTCGCCGTCCACGTCAAGGGCGCGAAAGCTCTCTTCATACCGGTCCGTATCCAGCCCCACCGAGAGGCGCAGCGCCTGCCGGGCTTCGTTTGAGGCGGTTATTCCGTCGCCGTCCATATCCCCCTTCACCCGCAGGGTAAAGGTGCGTTCGGCGCCGTCGAAAAGATCGCTGATCTCAACGGTAACGCCGGTAACCAGATACCTGCCGCTGAGCAGCTCCTCCGCCGAAGCGGTGATGTATTTCCACGGCAGTTCCTCTTCCAGCAGCATTAAAAATTCTTCAATATCGTATTTCTGCTGTATAAAGTAGATCTCGCCGCGTTCGTTATCCACGCGTATCTCATCCCCCAGCAGCTCCGGCAGGGTGAGCGGTTCTTCCTCTGCGGCCGCGGTCAGCGGGCAAACGGCCCCAAACAGCATGGCCAGCAGCAAGCAGAGTGCGGTCAGCTTCTTTCTCATCTCTCATACTCCCAAAAAAGTCAACGTCGGTAAATTGCAGTTTTGCGAGGCGAAGCCTCGCAGTGAAATCCGTTCCTTCGGAAC
>CAMOVW010000199.1 GCA_946627725.1 uncultured Clostridia bacterium | reverse complement strand
CGCGAAGGCGGCCATCCCGCGCGGCGGTGCTTTCAGGCGATCCGCATCGAGGTAAACGGAGAGCTTCAGCAGCTGGAACAATCCGTAGAGAGCATGTTTAACGTGCTGCATACGGGCGGGATCCTGTCGGTGATCACATTCCATTCGCTGGAAGACAGAGCCGTTAAGCAAACCTATAAAAAACTGTGCGAGGGCTGTATCTGCCCACCCTCCTTTCCCGTATGCGTTTGCGGCAGAACCCCGCGGGGCAAACTCGCCGGTAAACCGGTAACCCCCTCGGAACAGGAGTTGGAACAAAATCCGCGCGCAAGAAGCGCAAGGCTCAGAAGTATAGAAAAATTGAAACAGTAAAAAAGAGGAAGAAAAAATGGCAGCGTTACGTCAGGAATACGATTATGGTTTTGATAAATTTGATGCAGGCGCTCGCCCCGTGCGTCAGAGCGCGGCGCGTTCCGCAGCCGCTGCGGCTCCCGCAAGAAAAACGAAAGAGCGCGCCCCGCTGAAAGTCGTTCCGAAAAAAACGCCGGTACAGCAGCAGAAAGAGGTCCGCAGGTCCACTGTGAATACCGCGATCATTCTTTTCTTTGCCGCGGCGATTCTCGGCGTTCTTTGTCTGCAGATCACTTCCGGCGCAAAAAGCTATGAGATCTCCCGGCAGATCGCCGAAGTGGAAGCGGAGATCGAGGTCGCCAAAAGCGAAAACGTAAGACTGAATTCAGAGCTGAACGGAATCACAAGCATCGGCAAGGTCGACGATTACGCCGCTCACGTTCTCGGTATGACAAAAATGGAGGGCTATCAGGTAGAATATATCGATCTCTCTCAGGGGGACGGCGTGATCTTTTCCTCCGGCGGAGGGTTCCTTCAGGCCTTTGCGAATCCATAATGCCGGGGGCGGAAATTACCCGGAAAGCTGTTCTCATGCGCGATAGCAACGCATATATTAGAGAGACGGCGCCAAAACAACAGGGGCGAAGCTACTTCGCCCTTTGCACTTTTCAGAAACAGATAAACGCGGCACGGCGTTAGGAGGCATATATGAAAAAAGGAGATATGAAAAGCTCCAGCTTGACCGCGGTGCGCGGGGTGATCATTCTCGCGGTCGTGGCGGTGGTCGCTTTCGGTGCATGCATCGCGCGGATCGGGTATCTTACCCTGATCAAGGGGGATGAATATCGTGAAAAGGCCGAGGCGCAGCAATTGAGCGTTACCACGGTAAACGCAGCCCGCGGCACAATATACGATGCAAATATGAACGTGCTCGCCCAGAGCGCGTCCGTTTGGCTTGTATATATCAATCCCAGCAAGGTCACGGAAAAGAACCGGGGCGATGTGATCTCTGTGCTCAGCGACGTTCTGGATCTGGATGCAGCCGAAATCAGCCGCAAGATCGATGAAAACGCCGAATACGGTTATCTGAAGATCAAGGGCGAGGTGGAATATAATCAGCGCGGAGAACTCACCGCCGCAATCAAAGAGAAAAAGCTGACGGACGTGATCTTTATGGATCCGGATACCAAGCGGTATTATCCCAACGGCAGTCTGGCTTCCACCATTCTCGGCTTCACCGGAACGGACGGCAACGGCCTTTACGGCATCGAGAACATATACGACGATATCCTTACCGGTACAAACGGACGCATCGTCACCGCCAAGGACGGCGTTCAGTTCGAACTGGAAAACGCTTATGAAGTGACCTACGAAGCGCAGCAGGGCATGAACCTTGTGCTTACGCTGAATACAGAAATACAAACGATCCTTGAAAACGCGCTTGCCACCGCGCTGGCGGAAACCGGATCAAAAAACGTTTACGGCATCGTTATGGATACGAAAACCGGCGCGATTCTGGCGTGCGCCAATCTGCCGGATTACGATTCCAATGATCCCTACGGCGTTCTGTATCCGCAGCTTACGGAGTATTTTGCCCAGAACGGCACGGATGAACAAAAGCAGGACCCTGTCGCCGCGGCGCGGATCGAGCAGTGGAAAAATAAGTCCGTGGCGGACTTCTATTACCCCGGCTCCGTATTTAAAGTGTTTCTGGTATCCGGCGCGCTGGAAGAGGGTGTGATCGATGAAAATACGTCCTACGATTGCGAAGGTACCATCACGGTGGGCAGCCGTACGATCAAAGACTTTACCCCCACCGGCCACGGGATCGAAACGCCCCGAACGCTGCTTGTGAATTCATGCAACACCTTTTCGGTTTATGTGGGCCTGAAGATGGGCGTGGATATGTACTACAAGTATTTTCAGGCTTTCGGCTTCTCTGAAAGAACCGGCGTCGATCTGGCCGGCGAGAGCAGCCCCGCTGTGAACGTTACATATCACGATCCTGCCGTGTCGTTCTCCACTTCTGATCTTGCCTCCGCCTCATTCGGCCAGTCGATCAGCGTAACGCCGCTGCAGATCGTTACCGGCGTAAGCGCCATCGGCAACGGCGGCAAGCTGATGCAGCCGTATATCGTCGGAAAAATGGTGGATTCGCAGGGTAATGTTGTGGCCGTTACAAAACCCACCGAAAAACGTCAGGTGATTTCGGAATCCACTGCCCGTAAGGTAGCCTCCTGGATGGAGGAAGTTGTAAAGGACGGTACCGGTAAAAACGCCTACGTGGCCGGGTATCACGTGGCGGGCAAAACGGGTACGTCCGAAAAGCTGGGCGCTTCCAATGAAACGTATATTGCTTCTTTTGCAGGCTTTGCGCCGTGCGACGATCCTGCGATCAGCGTGGTTATCGTGCTGGACGAACCGCAGGGTGAAAACTATTCCGGCGGTGTGATCGCGGCTCCCGTTGCGGGCGAAGTGATCGAAAAGACCCTGAATTACCTCGGCGTTGAACCCAATTTTTCAGATGACGAGCTCTCCAATATGAGCGCTTCCGTGCCGAATCTGACGCAGAAGAGCGTATTCGACGCAAAGCAGCTGCTGGAGGATTACGAATACACCTACAGTGTGATCGGCGAAGGCGACACCATCGTGGCACAGTCTCCCGAAGCCGGAAGAAAGACCCCGGTAAACGGTGTAATCATTCTGTATACAGAGGCCGAATATGACAAGGAAATGACGGTCGTGCCCGATTTTGAAGGGCTTACGGTAGCGCAGGCGAACCGGCTTGCAGTAGGAAATAACCTGAATATCCGTATTTCGGGCAGCGCCTCCAACGAAGAGTCGGTTGTAGCTTATAAACAGGATATCGAAACCGGCACAGAGGTAGAGGCCGGCAGTATTATCACGGTATCGTTCCGTACCACTACGGGCGTACACGATTGATCGGTGTGAAAGAGAGAGAAAAAAGCAAACCTCGGAGGAATCATCAGTGCGGCTTTTTTCACTTCTCGGGGAGATCGGCGTCGCTCCCCAAATACCGGACGCCGAAATTGAAACCGTCACGATCCGTGCGGAAGACGCCTGCCCGGGCGCAGTATTTGTTTGCGTACACCGAGGCGACGCCGCCGGAGCGGAAATTATGCTTGCCGAAAAAAACGGCGCTTCCGCGATCCTGTGCGAAGAACCGACTGCTGCGCCGCGATCGGTATGTGTCGAAAACGCCCGCCTTGCGTTCAGCCTGCTGTGCGCCGCGTTTTACGGCCATCCGGACCGGAAGCTGAAACTGATCGGCATTACCGGTACCAACGGCAAAACCACAACCGCCCAGTACATCCGGTTTCTGCTGGAGCGAACCGGGCACACCTGCGCTGTGATCGGCACCCTTGGCGCCGATACGGGCGAGGGCGCGCAGAGCACCGGCTATACCACGCCGGAGGCGGACGTGTTTTTCTCGGCGCTTGCCGAGGCGGTAAAAAACGGCAACGGGTACTGCGTGTGCGAGGTTTCTTCGCAGGCATTGGCGCAATACCGTGTAGACGGCGCCCGGTTCTCGCTTGGCGTTGTAACGAACGTCGGCAGCGACCATCTGGATTATCACAAAACCCTATCGCGGCTTGTAGAGGCGAAATGCAGACTCTGTACCCTCAGCGATAAGCTTCTGCTGAATGCGGACGACGCATATTGCGACCGTTTTCTGCAGGCTGCGGGAAATAAAAAAACATGGCTCTATTCCTGCCGCGGCGTACTCAGCGATTTTTCCGCAAAGAGTATTTCGCCGGAAAAAGATCGGATGCGATACATTCTGTTTAACGGAACCGCCCTTGCAAAGGTGCAGGTGCGGGGCCCGGGCATGATGGCTGTATACAACTCCCTTTGCGCCCTTGCGGCGGTTATGACCCTCGGCGTTGAACTGACGCAGGCGGCGCCGCTGGCGGCGCAGCTGCCGCAGATCCCCGGCCGCGCGGAATGGATCGAAAAAAACGGCGTCCGTTTCTGTGTGGATTATGCCCATACGCCGGAGGCGTTGAAGGCGATGCTCAGTGCGCTGCGCGGCGTTGCGCAGGGACGTCTGATCACGGTGTTCGGCTGCGGAGGCAATCGGGACTACGCCAAACGCGCCGCGATGGGCGAGATCGCCGCCGCGCTTTCGGATACGGTGATCATCACGACCGATAATCCCCGTTTTGAAGATCCTCTGCAGATCATCGGCGAGATCCGCGCCGGCGCGCGCCGCGGGCGACAGGTGTTTGCGGAACCGGATCGCAAAGCCGCCATTGCGCTTGCGTACGAAAAGGCTTCCGTCGGAGACGTGATCCTGGTCGCGGGCAAGGGGCATGAAACCGTACAGCAGATCGGAGGCCGTGAGATACCTTTTTCGGACCGCGCTGTGATCGAAGCGTTGTAAATTTTGAATGTTGTAATTATTGAATAATGTAATTAATATATAAAAATAAAGCATCGGCAAAAAGAAAGGTAAACAGTAAAATGACTTTATGGATTGCGATTGTTCTCAGTATTGTTATCGGTTTCGGCGTGTCTTACGGCCTCGGGTATGTGCTGATCCCCTGGCTGCATAAGCTGCACTTCGGGCAGACCATACTGGATATCGGCCCTTCCTGGCATAAAAAAAAGCAGGGCACGCCTACCATGGGCGGATTCCTGTTTATTATCGGTACGGGCCTCAGCCTTGCCGTGGTGCTGATCACAGATAAGATCATGGGCGGCAATCTGATCGCCTTCGGCAGCGAACAGGCTCAGAATAAACTGTATACAAAGCTGTTTTCTGGTATTCTGATGGCGGTCGGTTTTGCGTTTATCGGTTTTATTGACGATTATATCAAGGTGGTTAAAAAACGCAATCTCGGTCTTACGGAGCTGCAGAAAACCGCGCTTCAGATGATGGTTGGCGTTGCGTATTTATTTACGCTGTATAAATTCGCCGGTGTGAACTACATGTTTATCCCTTATTACGGGGTCTATGAAAACACATTCCTTTTCTGGCTTATCGGCATTGCAGCGATCTACTGCACCACAAACGCGGTAAATTTTCTTGACGGCGTCGACGGCCTCTGCGCCAGTGTGACCTCACTGGTTTGCGTCGCTTTTGCGGTTGCAGCCGTGCTGCAGAAATTCGCGGGGCTCAGCATACTATGCAGCGCCCTTTTCGGCAGCCTGATCGGCTATCTGATCTGGAACTGGAATCCGAGTAAGGTCATGATGGGGGACGTGGGCAGCCTGTTCCTCGGCGGCATCGTCTGCTCTATGGCCTACGCCATCGATTGCCCCTGGGCGATTTTGCTGATCGGTATCATCTATGTGGCGGAATTCGGTTCCGATATTTTACAGATCGCGTATATCAAAACCCATCACGGTAAAAAATTATTCCGTATGGCGCCCATCCATCACCATTATGAAATGGGCGGCTGGAGTGAAAAAAAGATCTGCATCGTGTTCAGTCTGGTTACGATCCTCGGCAGTGCGGCGGCAATCGCAATGCTTTGGTTCGGCAGACTTAAGTAAGGGGAATTCCCTTTACAGACTCAAATAACAGGAACGGAGGACGCGTGACGAATGGCGCGTGAAAAAACAAAAAGAGCGCAGTCCGGTGGCTTGCGGCAATATTTGACCACCGGGGGATTGGACGTCCCCTTCTTTGCGATCCTGATCGCCATTGTTGTGATCGGGCTTGTAATGCTCTATTCCGCAACCTATGTGTACGCCTACTATTATAAAGAAGACTCAACCTATTTCCTTCGCCGCCAGCTGATCTGGGTGTTGATCGGAATCGTTGCGATGCTTGTGGTTTCGCATATCAACTTCCAAAAATTTGAGATGCCCATCGCGCTGCTCGGCACGGGCGCGTCATGGCTGTTTCTGGTGCTTGCGCTGTTTATGGAGGGCTACCACGGAACGCACCGTTATGTGTATCTTCCCGGCGGGCTGCAGTTCCAACCGTCGGATATGGCGAAGTTTGCGCTGATCCTAACCCTTGCGGCGATACTGGATAAATGCCATTCCGTTGTTGTAAGCAAGAAACCTTTACAGAGCGATCTGGCCCGTAAAGTGAACGCCTTTGTAAACCGTCCGCTGCTGAACGACTCGCTTAAAATCATCATCCCCTGCGGTATCATCATCGGCGGTTACGCCGGGCTCGTGATTCTGGGGAGCCATCTTTCCGGCACCATATTAATACTCACCATTGGCGTTATCATGCTTTATCTGGGCGAAGTGCGCAGAAAGTGGTTCGTTATCGGCGGCATTGGCGGCATATCGGGG
>CAMOVW010000198.1 GCA_946627725.1 uncultured Clostridia bacterium | reverse complement strand
CCGATCATTCGGCAATTTAGCTGTCGAGCTTCTGCTCGACAAATTATAATTTGAACTCCACCCCCATTCTACCACAGCTCCCCATTTTATTTGCAAAAAAGGAATGAAAAGCGAATTGCGGGGTGTGAAACGGTTGACGGCGTGTATTATTTTCAACAGGTGTCTAAATTTAGATAGAACACAACCGATTTGCATATTGGAAAATGTTTTTTTTTGTGATAAAATAAAATAAATTTTGTAAAATTATATACTGTTTATTGGAGGCGTTTTTCTTGAAAAAAGCAATTAGTTTGATCCTTGCGTTGATCATGGCGTTTTCATTTGCGGGGCTTGTGTCCTTCGCGGCGGAGAAAGTTGCAAACGTCTATGTGATCGGTTCGCAGGAGATCTATAAGTTCCACGAAGACGGCACAAAAACCGAAATTTTTGACGACGGCGATTATCTTGCCGATATGATCCCGAACCTCATTTCCCCCGCGCTTAAGGGTATTGCCACCGGCGATTGGGACGAATACGCCGACGCGGTGCTTGCCGGCATCATGCCCGCCTTTGAGGGGTACACCCCGAATCCGGACGGCACCATGCCGGAGAATACCGGCATCCTCTGGAGCTGGAGCTACGAGACGCTTGAAAACAAACTGGTGGTTTCCAGGGACGGCAAAAATATGCACGCCTATCAGTTTCAGCCGGACGTGCGCTATTCTCCCCTTGTGATCGCGGATCAGCTCAACGAATACATTGAAGCCGTGAAGCGGAAGACCGGCGCAACCAAAATCAACCTGCTCAGCCGCTGCGAGGGAACCTGCATTGCCCTTGCCTATATCATGAAATATGAAAAGCCCAATAATTATGCCGGACTGAATTCTCTGATTCTGCTGGACGGCGCCATGAACGGCATCGGCTATATGGACGCCATCTTCAGCGGCAACGTGGTGCTGCCGAACGAAACGGTAGCACGCTGGGTTCGCACCTATCAGCTGGATGAGCTGACCGTGGAAGAGGGCAGCACCATGGATAAACTGATCGCCTTTGCCCGCGATCTGGTACAGGCGCTGTATGAGACCCATACCCTGAGCGTACTCAGCATGCCCATCCAAAGATTGTACGATCAGCTCAAGGATAACACCATCCAGCCCATTGTAAAAGCCTGGTGGGGCGTGAGCCTTACCCACGTTTCCTGCGTGAACGAGCACTTTGAGGATTACCTCACCTATGTGTTCAACGAAGAAGGCGACGCCGAAAAATACGCCAACATCATCGCGCTTGCAAAGGATTTCCACTACAACGTGCAGCTGCATATGGATGAACTGATCCTTGATATGAAAGACAAGGGCGTTCCTGTGAACATCATCGGCGAATACGGCTTCCAGCAGTATCCCCTTTACGAGGGCGCGGAGCTTGTGGGCGAGCATCAGACCGGCCTGCGCGAACAGGCCTTCGGCCCCACGGTATCCACTGTGGACGGCACGCTTTCCGAAAAATACATCAACCGCGTTACCGCCGAGGGCAAGGGCAAATATATCTCCCCCGATAAGCAGGTAGACGCCTCCACCTGCCTTCTGCCGGATAACACCTGGTTTGTAAAAAACATAGATCACGCGTATTACGATAACATCCACCTCCTTGTGATGGCCATTGTAGAGAATCCGGGCTGCACCGTGGATACCCTCGGCACGTTCGGTCAGTTCAGTAACGCCATAGGCCATTCCGCGATCGAACCCCTGCAGGAGGTAAACGATAACGACGTGAACTGGAACGCTTCCGAGCCCGGCGCCGCAGGCGAAAACGTGTTCCGCACGCTGGGCAATATTCTTGTGCGTATCATCAACTGGGTTCGTTCCTTCATTCAGGGCATTGTGAACCACGCAAACGGCACCGCCCAGCCGGTAGATATGTAAGCAACGCGAAAGGCACAGCTTCGGCTGTGCTTTTTTTGTAAGAAAACATATCTTGACGCCAAAAAAAATCTTGACAAATTCGCCGTTACGGGCATATAATGATTTTATAAAAGCATTGATCGGGAAAAGTAACATCCATTCGGGCTTACAGAGAGCGGACGGCGCTGGGAATGCCGCAGCCGCGGGGATGTGAAGAACACCCGGGAGCCGCAAACTGAACCGGAGCCGTCGGCTTCGCAGTAGGCGCGCCGGCCGCCCGCCGTTACCGGGGCAGGCTTTCAAAGAGAAGCCGCAAAGGGGCCGAAAGGCAAAATAGGTGGTACCGCGGGTTACAGTTGCTCGTCCTATTGAATCAGGACGCAACTGTATTTTTATTTATAAAGGAGAATGCATTATGAAACACACCGACGTAAAAGAGATTTTTGCAAACGCCGCCCTTGCGGGGCAGGAGCTTACCGTATGCGGCTGGGTGCGCACGGCGCGCGATTCCAAAAACATGGCATTTCTCGCGCTGAACGACGGCACCACCCTGAACCATCTGCAGATCGTGATCGATAAAAACGCGGGCGCCGCGCTGCCCCCCGAGGCAGCTAAGCTGGGCGCCGCCATCAAAGTGGTGGGCAAAGTGGTAACCAACCCCAACAACGGCTCCGCCGAGATCGAGGCAAAAGAGATCACCGTGCTGGGCGTATCGCCGGAGGATTACCCCCTGCAGAAAAAATTCCAGAAACTGGAAACCCTGCGTGAGATGCCCCATATCCGCGTGCGCACCAACACCTTCAACGCCGTATTCCGCGTGCGCAGCGTGATGGCCGCCGCCATCCACCGCTATTTTCAGGACCGCGGCTTTGTTTACGTAAACACCCCGCTCATCACGGCGTCGGATTGCGAAGGCGCGGGCGAGATGTTCAAGGTGACCACCATCGGCTATTCCGATCAATATAAAAACGCGGAGGAATACTACGCGAACGATTTCTTCGGCAAAAAGGCGGGTCTTTCCGTTTCCGGCCAGCTGGAGGGCGAGGGCATGGCCATGGCCATGGGCAAGATCTACACTTTCGGCCCCTCTTTCCGCGCCGAAAAGAGCAACACCCTGCGCCACGTGGCGGAGTTCTGGCACGTAGAGCCCGAGATCGCCTTCGCCGAACTGCCGGACCTGATCGAGATCGCCGAGGATATGATCAAATATATCGTGCGCGACTATATGGAGAAATGCCCCGAAGAGCTGAAGTTCTTTGAAGAGCGCTTCGAGAAGGGCCTTACCGAAAAGCTGCTCAACGTTGTGAACAACGATTTTGCCGTGGTGGATTACACCGAGGCCATCGAGCTGCTGAAGAAGGCGGACGTCAAATTTGAATACCCCGTGGATTGGGGCTGCGACCTGCAATCTGAGCACGAGCGCTATATCACCGAGCAGATCTATAAAAAGCCCGTGTTCTTGATCAACTACCCCAAGGCCATTAAGAGCTTTTATATGAAACAGAACCCGGACGGCAAGACCGTGGCCGCCACCGACCTGCTTGTGCCCGGCGTAGGCGAGATCATCGGCGGCAGCGAAAGAGAAGCGGATTACGATAAGCTGGTGGCCGCCATGAAAGAAAAAGGCATGACCATGGAAGAGTACGGCGATTATCTGGATCTGCGCAAGTTTGGCTCCGCGCCCCATTCCGGCTTCGGCCTCGGCTTTGAGCGCATCATCATGTACTGCACCGGCATGGCCAACATCCGCGACGTGATCTTCTATCCCCGCACGGTTGGAAATATCAGATAAACATAATCAAAAGGAGGGAATCCCATGAGTTCCAGGCTTGTTTTTCCAAAGGACTATAAAAGCGATCTATCGCAAAGAGACACCCAGCGCGCCATCAAGTTGACCAAGGATACGTTTCAGGTCAAGCTGGCGTCTGCGCTGAATCTGGACCGCGTCACCGCGCCGGTGATGGTCACCAAGGCCAGCGGCATCAACGACGACTTAAACGGCGTGGAACGCAAGGTCCACTTCACCATGAAAGAGGTAGAGGGAGAGGCCGAGGTTGTGCAGAGCCTTGCCAAATGGAAACGGCTGGCCCTTTACCGCTACGCCTACGCCCCCGGCGAGGGCATCTATACCGATATGAACGCCATCCGCCGCGACGACGACTGCGATAACCTGCACTCTCTGTTTGTGGACCAGTGGGATTGGGAGAAGGTGATCACCCGCGAAGACCGCACGGTGGAGTACCTGCAGGCAACGGTGAAAAAGATCGTTGGCGCGCTGTATGAGACCAACGAGATCTTAAAGGCCGCCTACCCGGTGCTGCACACCGGGATCTGCCCCGACGTATTCTTTATCACCACCCAGCAGCTGGAGGATATGTATCCCGACCACACCCCCAAAGAGCGTGAAAACGAAATTGTGAAAGAGCACAAAACCGTGTTTCTGATGCAGATCGGCGGCGCGCTGAAAAGCGGCTTCAAGCACGACGGCCGCGCCCCGGATTACGACGATTGGCAGTTGAACGGCGATATCCTTGTGTGGAACGAGGTGCTTGGCTGCGCCTTCGAGCTCTCCAGCATGGGCATACGTGTGGATGAAACCAGCCTGCACGAGCAGCTTGTAAAGAGCGACGCCCTCTACCGCGAGGCCTTCCCCTATCATCAGGGCATCCTCACCGGCAAGCTGCCCCTTACCGTTGGCGGCGGCATCGGCCAATCCCGCCTGTGCATGCTGCTGCTGGGCAAGGCCCACATCGGCGAGGTGCAGGTCTCCGTCTGGCCCGAAAAAATGCGCGAAACCTGCGCCGAACACGGCATCGTGCTGTTGTAAAAACAAAAAAAAGGAGATCAGACTTATGAAGTGCACCAAATGCGGCGCCGAAATGCCGCAGAATTTCACGTTTTGCCCGCAATGCGGAACCCCGGCGGGGGAGAAACAGAATGCGGCCGCGCCCCAAGCAGTGTATTCCCAAGTTCAATCGCAGTCTGCAAATCCGTACCCGCCGCAGCAACCGGTTCCCGGTAGGCAATACGTACAGCCGTACCCAGGCGTTCCGGGTATGCCGCCGCAGGGGATGGGCATGCTGCCGCAGCTGAAAAGCCCCTTTGTAAAAGGCGCCTGGTTCGCGCCGGTTTCCATCGCGATTTACGGCGTTCTTGTAGTGCTGGAAGGTAATGTCGTTACGGGTATTATCGCCAGAAGAAATCCCTCGTTGCTCACAACTTTGAATTCGATCATCACTACGGTTCTGGTCTTCGGTTTTCTTGCTCTGGCAATCGGGTTGTATTTCGCCGCATATGCCAAGGTTGATCCGCTGCAGCGCAAAGCCCGTTTCGCCGTAGCGTTTATTCCCGTAGCCATGCTGGAAATTCTGGATGAGCTCACCGGAGTCGTCAGCAGTATTCTCACGCCTCTCATCAATTCAGGGAGGCTCCGCGTTGAGCTGTATGCTATCGGCGTCGGCGGATCTCGCCTGTTGTTATTCATTGCGGCGGCGCTGATTTCTTTTTTCATCGTCCGCGCGCTGCAAAAGGCGATGGATAAGGCGATGGAGAAAAGAGGTTGAGCCTGCCACATCCATAGCTTCATCATCACTGTATTCCTTTTCACCCGCCCTATGCCGTATAAGGGCGGGCTTTTGCATGTTCTTACGCCCTTCAAGTTATGAAATCATGAAACAAATTATAATTTATTCATTTCCACGTTCCTTTGATTGCAATTGTTTTGGAAATATGCTACAGTATATCAAAGAACAGGAGGGATTCAAGTATGAAACAGCTTCTTCTCGGCGGGGTATTGCCTGCGTCAGGTGTGGCGATGGGCTGTATGCGGCTGGCGGATGCGAAGGACCCCGTTGACCGGGTGATCGGCACGGCGCTGGAACTCGGCGTTGATTATTTTGACCATGCGGATATCTACGGCGGCGGGCGGTGCGAGGAACTGTTCGGCAAATGGCTTTCTTCCCACCCCGGCATGCGGCAGAAGATCCGCATTCAAACCAAATGCGGTATCCGCAGGGGATGCTACGATTTTTCGAAGGAACATATTCTTTCCGCTGTGGAGAGCTCTCTGAAACGGCTGGGCACGGATTACGTGGACGCGCTTCTTCTGCACCGGCCGGACGCCCTCATGGAGCCGGAAGAGGTGGCGGAGGCCTTCGATACGCTGCAGCGACAGGGCAAGGTGAGGTATTTCGGCGTGTCCAATTTCTCGCCGATGCAGATCGAGCTGCTGAAAACTGCGGTGCGCCAGCCCCTGATTGCGGATCAGCTGCAGTTTTCGGTGCCGGAGTGCGGCATGGTTTCCTCCGGCCTGAACGTGAACATGAAAAACGACGAATCCGTAATGCACGACGGCTCCGCCATGGAGTATCTGCGGCTGAAGGGCATTACGCTGCAGGCCTGGTCCCCCTTCCAGGGCGGCTTCTTCAAGGGCCCCTTTGTGGGCGACCGCGAAAAATACCCGAAGCTGAACGAAACGCTGGATGCTCTCGCCGAAAAATACGGCGCCTCGCCCATCGGCATTGCCGCCGCGTGGATATTGCGCCACCCGGCGAAGATCCAGCTGATCTCCGGTTCCGTTTCGCCGGAGCGCATGCGCGCCATCGCCGCCGGTGCGCAGATCACCCTCACCCGTGAGGATTGGTACGCCGTGTACCTTGCCGCCGGGTACCGCCTGCCGTAACGGGGCGGTTTGTCGCGCCGCAGGCGCGACAGCGATATGGATCCTGACGGATCCGCGATA